>DASYEA010000424.1:0-1855 GCA_036499265.1 Schlesneria sp.
CTATCAGCGCGCGCCCCTCGATGATCTGCTTGTATTTCACATTGTTTTTGGCAAGACCGTCCCCGACATTTCCCTGAATGCGGTCGCCAATCTTGGTTATGCCAATTGCCGGTTTCTCAAGCCGGTCTTTCCGGGCTCGACACTAAATGCCGTCTCTGAAGTTATCGGGCTGAGAGAGAATTCAAACAAGAAGACAGGCATCGTCTACGCACGATCCCGGGGTTTTGATGAAACCGGCGATGCGGTGCTTGATTTCGTACGCTGGGTGATGGTCCGCAAGCGTGACGACGGGGCGGCGGCACCAGCCGAAAAGGTGCCTAACCTCCCGGACGCTGTGGAACCGGCCGAGCTCGGCGCCGCTTGTCCCAAAATCAATGGCGCCGCCTATGATGATGTCCTCGCCGGCAGCCCGCACCGATTTGGCGATTATGCGACCGGCGAAAAAATTGACCATGTCGACGGTGTGACCGTTGAGGAAGCCGAACATCAAATCGCAACGCGGCTATATCAGAATACGGCGCGCATACATTTTAATCAGTTTGCCGAAAGCCAGGGTCGCTTCGGGCGTCGCCTGATCTATGGTGGCCATGCGATCTCGCTCGCGCGTTCGCTGTCATTCAATGGATTTGCCAACGCCTTTTGTATAGCCGCCATCAATGGCGGACGACACGTTGCACCGCTTTTTGCAGGCTGCACGGTGTTCGCGTGGACCGAAATACTGGCCAGCGCCCAGATGCCGGGTCGCAACGATGTCGGCGCGTTGCGCTTGCGTACCGTCGCCACCAAAGACCGTCCGTGCACGGATTTCCCTCGCAAGAACGGTGACGAGTACGACCCCAGCGTGATTCTCGATTTCGATTATTGGGTAGTCATGCCTCGATAAATGGCGCTGCCGTTTTGGATGTCTTGAACGTTACGTTTTTCCGCGCGCCCTTAAATGATCCACCAACTGCCGGGCGTATGGAGGCAGCGCATCAACGTCACGAACGCATATTGTAAGTTCGCGTAAGGCCCACGAGTCGGTGAGGGCAACGGCTCTGATTGCCATGGTACGTTGGGTTCGCTGCACCGTGGTTTCGGGCACAATGCCTACTCCGACGTTGCATTCGACCAGACGACAAATGGCGTCGAAGCTGCGGAGCTGCACACGCAAACGCAGCGGACGTCCGATGCGATTGGCCTTGTCGGCAAGAAACCGTTGAATCGCGCTGGCGCGATCGAGTCCGACCATGTCGTAATCGAGCACTTCTGCAAAACCTATACGCGATCGGCTGGCCAGCGGGTGACTTTTTGCGACGACCAACACGAACCGGTCGCTTCGGAACGGAAATGTATCCAACCCGGCATAATCCACCGTGCCGGCGACAATTCCGATATCGGCGTTTCCCTCGGCGATGAGGCCGACAATCTCGTCACTCAGCCGCTCTTCGAGATCCACACTGACGTCGGGATGAGCCATCAAGAACGAACTCAGCGTTTCCGGAAGAAACTCGGTGAGCGCGTTGGTGTTCGACATCACCCTCACCTGGCCGGCCAACCCGCGTGCATAGGGACTGAGATCCTCCTGCAGACGCTCACTTTCGGCCAGAATCGCCCGCGCGTGTTGAAGCAGGGTCCGGCCCGCCTGGGTTGGAACGACCCCCTGGCGCCCGCGTACCAGCAGTTCGGTGCCAAATCCCAGTTCCATCTTGCGGATGCGGGTCGAGGCGGCGGCCAGCGCGAGATGGGACCGCTCCGCCCCATGGGTAATACTTCCTGCCTCCACGACGTGCCGGAATAGGTTCAAGTCGGTAAAATCGAACCGCATGTCGAGGCATCCTTCTTATTCTACGAAGGTACGCTAAACAAAAAGCAT
>DASYEA010000425.1:0-4091 GCA_036499265.1 Schlesneria sp.
ATATCCGTGACACCCGCCTCGGGGATCTTCAGTGTCAGGCCAGAAGTTTCAATCTTGTTGTACTTCTGCGGAATGAGTGGTCTTGGCGGAGGGGGCGGCGGGACATCGTGAGCGGGAACCCCTGGCGGAGGGGGAGGTGGGGGCTCTGCCGGTGCATTTTTCTGGATCGTGATCTGATAGTCGCCCGGCACGGCACCTTTCTCGGGCGGATAGGCTTCCAAGCTGAAGTTGCCCTTCGAATCTGAGTATGCTGACGCGGCGACGGCCTTGTCTCCTGCAAGCGTTGGAAAGCAAACAATGACCGCGTCTGCCAATGGCTGCCCGCGATACATCACTGCCCCTGTAGCCTTTACCGTCTTCTGACGGGCCTTCTTAAACTTGTCGGACGCACCACCACCACAACCGATGACAAGCGATAAGATGAGGCATAGGAATGCTGTAGCCGCACGGCGAGCCATTAAAATTTTCCTCTCAACAATTAAGATGAAAAAACAAGTTGCGTCACAGCATAACGTCGCCCCTGCTTGGGCAGGGGCCGACATTACGACTTCTAAATCTGGCGATTCAGGTTTGAACATTTCTGAGTAACTCGGCCTGTAAGACTGATCGGGACACCTTGTTAGAAGTCGCCGACTGTCTCCCTACCAGTACGCGAGCCCAAAGCACCCCAGATACCGTATGGACTCTGTCCACCAGTGGCGAGGGTCGGTGGAGTCGCGGCCAAATTACTTACAACGCGTTGCCCGGCTTTTCGGTAGGTAGCGGCACACCAGCTTCCGGTGCTTTTCGCACCCGTCTAAGCGGTTTCGTCGCGCTGTTGCCATACATCGATCAAGCCCCCTTGTACGCTCAAATCTGGAATGATGTGCAGGCCGGGACGTTGATTCGCATTTCTGGGAATCAGGGAATGGCATTCGGAGCGTGAGTGCGAACTGCCCATCAGGTAAGTCATCGCACTATTTTGATTTAAGTATCTTGGCGGTACTCGGAGAAGCCATTCGCGGTGCCGTTGGAACTCTTCCCGTGCCGTCGATGTCAACTGCAGGATACGAAGAGCGGTACACACTCCTACCAATGCCGAAGAATGTGAATGGGAGCCTTTGTCGAATTCTTGAACTGAGGTCGGCAGACGAGAACGAGAAGAAAGCGAGTCGTCAGTATTGGATCGAAGACGATGAGAGACATCGTGTGCGACGATGCATTTTCAATGAAGCTCGCCAATCAATTGCAGTGCTCAGTTACAGCCACGATCAGGAAACAGATCTGACTTCCCCTGAGACATACCTGCCGCAACAAGTCAGCGTGTTGACGTTGACCGCTGATGGAGATGTTGACGACGAACTGATTGCGGTCTTGAAAAGCGTACAGCGAATTACCCCAACCGTGGATTCGATTGCGCTGCAGTTGCCAGAGCAAACTCTTGTCACTGATTTTGTCGCAGAGCAATGCTTCCTGGTGACAGCCAATGGAGCGTTGCGTGAAGGCTCTTCGGCTGACGTTGTCGCGTCTGCAAGAGCCGCTGGGATTTGTGACACCTTCAGCCGGCCTGATAGCCGTTGTGATCGCGATCACATTGCTGTACGGAGTGGCGATGGAAGTCATCAAGCGATTGTTTTATCGGTATCTGGCCTATTGAGATTATTGGGTCGTTGCTTCCCCGATGACTTGCCGGATCGCTATCATCCCGCCTCGTTTGAAGAGTTTCTTCGAGGTAGATCATGACTGCGACTGTCCGAACGCGTTTTGCCCCCAGCCCTACCGGTTACATGCACATTGGCGGCATGCGCACCGCCCTGTTCGTCTGGCTGTGGGCTCGACATAACAACGGCACATTCATCCTGCGGATCGATGACACCGATCAGCAGCGCAACGTCGAAGCGGCACTCGCGCCGATCTTCCGTGCGTTTCGCTGGCTGGGGCTAAATTGGGACGAAGGGCCGGACGTCGGCGGTAATTTCGGACCGTACTATCAATCGCAGCGGACTCATCTGTATCAAGCCGCAGTCGACAAGCTGTTGGCCGAGGGCAAAGCCTTCAAGGACTACGACACGCCCGAGCAGATCGCGGCGGATCGAGCGGTCGCGGAAGCAGCCAAGCAGCAGTTCGTCAATATCCGACGATCGCTCGAACTCACCGATGCCGAACGAGCCCAATACGAATCCGAAGGCCGGCCGTACGTCGTGCGGTTTCTGGTTCCACGCGATCAGCGAGTCGCAATCGATGACGCCGTGCGAGGCCATGTCGAGTGGGACGGCGCGTTGATGGTCGATCCGGTCATCATGCGCAGCAATGGCACATTCCTTTATAACTTTGCGACGGTGGTCGATGACGCTCACATGCAGATCACGCACGTGATTCGCGCCGAAGAGCATCTGACGAATACCGCCGTCCAGGAATTGCTGCATGAAGCACTTGGCAATACGCCACCAATATTCGCGCACATTCCATTCATTACGGCACCTGGATCGACGAAGAAGCTCGCCAAACGCGATGTGGATAAGTTGCGCAACAGCCCTCAATTGAAGAAAATGTTCGATCGTGCTGACGAAGTGTTCCCCCAACTTGGATTTGGCGACTCCAAGGTGCTGAACCCGCTCATGGTTGAGTACTACGAGCGGATGGGTTACCTCCCTGCCGGAATCTTGAACGCTCTCTCGCGGCTCGGATGGTCATTGGACGACAAGACCGAATTCATGCCGCTGGAAACAGTCATTCAGAACTTCACGTTAGATAGAATTGTAAAGTCACCTGCGGGGTTGGATCCAGAGAAGCTACAGAGTTATCAGCAGTACTGGATGAACCAACTGCCCCAAGCCGACAAGGTGGCCGGTTGCTTGTCGTTCCTGCAACAAGCGGGGCTGGTTTCGCAAACTCCAAATACCGATATCCGGGCTGTCGTCGAGAAAGTCGTCGCAGGCTTAGCAGATCGATTGAGGGTGTTCAGCGACATCTTGGATTACAAGGAGTTCTTCGTTGCTGATGATGCCTTGGCCTATGATGAAAAGGCATTCAAGCAGCGGATCGTCGATGCTCCTGAAGCAGTTGGCTTGCTGACGTCATTGCGAGAACTACTCGCGAAAGCACCGTCGTTTGAAGCTCCCGCACTCGACGTGTTGGTTCATGCATTTGTGGAGTTGCAGAGCGTCAAGATCGCTCAAATCGTGCATGCCTTGCGGATCGCTGTGACTGGACGGGCCGCGGGTATCGGGCTGTTCGATGCGATGGCCATCTTAGGTCGAGACCGATGCCTCTCCAGAATCGATCGGACGTTGCATCTGGCGGCTTCGAATTAGGGCAGACAGCACGTCTACTTTGAGGCACCGTCAAACAGCTCCAGGTGAGCCGCGCTGCGTTAGCATGCGCACTGATTGACGCGCGACTATGAAGCGAAGGTGGCACCAGGAGATTTCCTCAGCGCCGATTGGTTTATGCCGCCGCAATCCCCTCGCAGCGAAGAGTCCGCATGATTACGCAGCGCGGCTCACCTGAGGGCAGGAGGCATTCAGTACACTTATTGTGGATACTAACCCCACTGCGGAAACAGCTTGAACAAGGCAATCGCGATGGCTGTTCCGGCTGCCGGGATCAGCACCGTCGTGACGAAGATCGGACCATAAGATCTGGCGTGTGTTTCGCCGCAGATGTTACGGATCAGCATCACCAGGTAGCCATTGGCGGGCAGCGAATCGAGCGAACCTGATGAGATCGCGATCACCCTGTGCAGTGCTTGGGGGCTTACTCCAAGCGCGTCGATATAGATCGGTTTGATGATGGGGAGAGCGATCCCCTGGCCACCCGAAGCCGATCCGGCGATACCCGCAATCACCGCCACCGCTAATGCGGCACTGATGAGGGGATCGCCAGGCATGTGAGTGACCCAGTACACGACCAATTGAAAGGAGGGTAGACCTTTCACCGCAGAGCCAAAGCCGACCACAGCGCTGGTGGAACCAACGGCCAGCAGCCCGTTGATGAAACCATCACCAAAGCATCCCCAGACATTCTGCAGGCGTTTACGATGCAGGATGACGGCAACCGTGACGCCGATGAAGATGGCCAACGTGCCGTCTTCGGGATAGTGCTGCAAAACA
>DASYEA010000426.1:0-3379 GCA_036499265.1 Schlesneria sp.
GCTCTCATTTCTCGTGCGAGCATTTCCAGCGTGTCGGCTCTATCAGCAGCTTCCACCCTGCGACCGTATTGAGGGTGATCGTCTGCACACGCACAGCCGATACCGGCCCTCGCAAGGAGACACCATAGAGCGAAGAGTGATATCTGCGTCCTGATCATCAAGTGAAACTTTCGACCGAGGTGTGCCTGAAGTCGACGCGACCGATCAAGTCTGTCTTGCGTCGATTTCGATCAGAAAGAGCCTATCGACGTCATCCAATGTTTCCCAGATCGTGTTTAACTCCTGCCAAAAAAGTAACGCCTCGTCAGCCCGGGCCTGACGAAGCGTTGTCGATTATTGCTGCGGTAGTTGACCTACGGAGTCGTCTTCAGTGACGGTCGGGAGGGAATCACGGTGGCATCCAGATCGGGGATTGGCGCTTCTGGCGGGTTCGGAACCGGGGTCGTATCCGGTTCTGGAGCGGGCGGCAATCCCTGTGTTCCCTGGGTCAAAGTCGACTCGGGAGTGTCCTGGGTTTGGAACAGGCCGATTCCGGTATTGGTCGGCTTGAATTTGTACTTCGCTGCCACCAGGGAGTATGACGTCACTTGACCGGCTGTTCCCTCATATTGGATGGTCCATGTGCGATCGTTTAACAGGCTCTGCTTAGTTCCAGCGGGCATCGTGTAGAGTTGCCCATTCAGCAAGTAGCGAACGTCCTGGCCAGTGCTGGCCGGATTGAAAATGACGATCTCACCTCCGTCCGCAATCGGCGTCGGAGAAATCAATGACTGTTGCTGAGGCAGTGTTTGGGGTTGAGGCGCATACAGCGGCTGTTGCGGTGGCACATACAGTGGTCGAGGTGACGAAGGCGCGACGGGAGCAACTCCGACTCCCACCGGGCCAGCTCCATAACCGCGATACCCATAGCCTTGCCCGTATCCTGGCCCATAGCCCGGGCCGTAGTATCCATTGCCGACACCGATCCTCACACCGCCGCCATTTCCGATGATCACGCCGAAGCGCGCTTGGGCCTCGACTTGCTGCGGTAACAGACATGTCGTCGTTGCGACCAGACTCCAAAACATTGTTTTAACAATTCGAGACATGGTGCCCCCAAAAACCGAATGGTAGATCAATACGGATGGATACGTGCGTCCGTGCTACCGGAAACGATAGGCCGGACACCCTCGTTTCAGCAAGAGGGGTTTCGGGAGCGGATCACTTTGCGCCCGGTAGACGCTGGCTTATTTCGGCCAGTTTTGAGACAAGTTTAGGAGGCACTATCGATGATGGAGAGGAGCCGAAGATGTCTGACGAACTGCAATCGGACCTTGTTCGCAACGATGATTCAGCCCCGCCGACGCCGAAGTCTTTACGATCTTCACCTCTGTTTTGGATCCTTTCGGGGACTATCGTTCTGTTCGGGTTGAGCACACTAGTCAGTTGTTTGACCCTGATGATTGTCTTGAAGGACCGCGATCACCGCGCGAAGGATGTCCAACGTTATCACGAACTGCAAGCAATCCTTGACGAGATCGACACCTTGCGAAATTCACCGGCTTCTGAATTCGCTACCGTCCGTAAGAAGCTGGAGAAGGCTCGCCAGGAAATGCTCCCCGAGCTCAAGGACGAGGCCAGCCGGCAGTATCCCGTAAAACAGTCACTTTTGTGGGCTGTGCGGGATGATGTGCCTCGGATGATGCAAGGCGATTTTCGGGAGGTGTCCGCTGCAGAAAAGAGCTTCGCCTCGCATTTGGATAGCGCGGCGCAGGGTCTGGGATTGAAGTAGGCTTTTGGGAGGGCGAAGCTCCTGCCGAGCCGCGCACGTCGATGAAATCACAATAAATTGCGCGCCGCGGCAGGAGCCTTGCCCGCCTCGCCCTCCCAGACGGATTGGTCTTCATCAAATGCTTTACGAAGTCGAACTGAAGTTCCGGCTGTCAGATAGTCAACATTTGATGGCCGCTCTATTGGAATTAGAGGCTGTCGCTGGCACGCCCGTTGAACAAGTTGATCGTTACTTCAATCATCCGGCTCGCGACTTCCGCCTGACCGACGAAGCATTCCGAATCCGTTCGGTCGGATCGAGCAATTGCTTGACGTACAAAGGCCCTGTCGTCGACAAAGCCACAAAGATGCGTCGAGAAATTGAGATCGCAATCGCGGACGGTTCAGACATTGCCGAGCAAACTGCGGAAATGTTGATCGCACTCGGCTTCCGGAGTGTTCACAGCGTTCACAAGACGCGGACACCGTGGGTGCTGGAGTGGAACGGCCAACGGTACGATCTGGCGATGGATAATGTCCCCGCGGTCGGGACCTTTCTGGAGATTGAACTCGTGGTCGACGAATCGCAGCGCGACCAGGCTCGAGACGCAATCTTGAGTCTCGCACAACAGCTCAATCTCACTCAACCCGAGCGGCGGTCGTATTTGGAACTGGTTTTGGACAGTCAGCCGTAGTCGCGACCCACGTGCTAACGCGCGACGAATTCTTCCCACAGAGCATCCAGGCTGCGACCGGTCACATCGCCGAAAATCGCGTCGGAATAGGTTCCCTCACGAAGCGCCTTGTCGAGCTTTCTCACGATGCGTTTGTCGTGCTTCCATGCGATCCAGGCCAGGAAAGCGGCTGTGGTCCTGTAACTGTCGCGATAGCTGGCTTTGTCTTTGTCGACGCGCGGACGTGGGACTTCCGGCTCGTACTTCCAGAAGCGGATGTAGTCGGCGATCCCTTCTACGAGCCACCCCGGTTTGCCTCGTTGATTGGGATACTGCTGAAGCACGTGAGTCAGTTCGTGGATGACGCATCCAAAGTCATCAGGATGCTTTTGAGCCCAATCGGCACTGATTGTGATCGTACTCCCTTGAGCATACGCGGGGACCTTCAACTCTTTCTTGAAGATCAGTTTGATTTCCTTCGGCGGCGTCCAATCTTCGGTCGCCAAGAACCGTTGGATGATCGGGTACCACTCCTCACATAGCGTTTTCGATTCTTCAGCCCAACGGATACTGTCCGGCGATTCCGCAACATCACTGGTGTCGATCACAAATGTCGGTGGATCACCAGCCTTGGCCGGTGCCAGCGGATAGAGGTACCGCAACGACGGAGATTCATCCGCGGCGACTGCTCTGAAAGTGGTGAACACGACACTGGCGATCGCCAGCCCTTGCAACAGTGATCTGACAGAAAGAGCGGCCATGCAATACCTTCATCAATGGAGTTGATCTGGACTCCAATACCTTGCCCGAACTGAAGTCCGAGTGCAAACGCACAGCATTGAATTCAGTTTGGTGCAGGATTCCGAAAGTGTCGAGTTGCATCCGTTGCTGGCTGCGTTTTTGCATTTTGGGAGGGCGAGGCTCCTGCCGAGCCGCGCATGTTATTGTGAACCCCT
>DASYEA010000427.1:0-2656 GCA_036499265.1 Schlesneria sp.
AACGGATACGGAGTTGCATGTATCCGAAACAACGGCAACGTTGAGCCAGATCTTGAAACCGAGATCCAAGCAAAATTGGTGCAATAGACTTTCTTCAGCTTCGGCCCGAGTGCTCGGGACGGCGACAACGCAAGGGGTGTCAGCTTTGTATTGATCGACGGTTGGCAGATAGATCGTGCCGCTAAAGTCGAGTTCATCGATGTGCGAGAGCACGTATCCAAGAGTCGTATGCGTCAGTGACATGGTACGTTCTCCCGTTATGAGCCATGCCCTGATTGAAGTTTTTCATGCGAAAAGTGTCACCGAATTGCAAGCGACGCAGACTCAATCATTGCCCCCAAACGACTTCGAGAAAAGAAAAAGGACTTGAAGCTATTTGCTCCAAGTCCTTTCACCATCTAATGCCCGGGACAGGAATCGAACCTGCACGCCATTGCTGGCACTAGGCCCTCAAACAAGGTGCAAAAAGTCTTGCCGGACAGGTTTAAGCATTAATTTACGGACTCTATCGCGCATTCGCCCGAGTCGCAATTCATCACAGGAACGTGCAACAGCGCTCGAAACTGACGGGACTTGCCGGGATTACCGGGTATCGTCGTCGTTACCGTCGCGACATCCCTACGATCGGTCTGACTCCCCTGAAAAAGGCTTGTCTTCCTCGAAGATCAGCCACTGAGCAGGAAGCACCGGCATGGTTTCGCGATCCATTCCAGAAGAGATTTCTGCGTCAAGAGAAACCAGAAACATCCCAGGAGACTTCGCATTGAGTCGAATGGCGATGGACGAAGGCACATTGTCGTCAAGCACTATTTTCGGCGGGAATGACTGCTTTTCTGGAATATCGCCGTTAGCTTTCTCGTAGTAGCGGGTTGGCCGGAACCTCCTTGGAATCCCGTCTATATTCTTCTCCAGTTCCACATAGAAGAGGCTGGCGAACGCAGGATAAGCCAGTGCAGCGCGTTTGAATTCCGGAATCTTTCGTGTCTCGTGAACGGTGACCAGCAGGTGATCGACACAGGTGATTGTCTTTGTTGGATGCTTCAGTATTGAGAATTCCATTACGAGAGCGCTAAAAAAGCAGGTAACCCCCCATTGCTCCTCACTTTCCGGTTTAAAAATGGGGGCAAAAGGGATTGGACTCCCATTTACATACGCTCTGTAGTCTGGGCCAATCCTTACAGTCGGCGAGACTGACGCCAATCTTCCCGTCGCACAGCCTTGTGGCTGGCCGAGCATCCGCATTGCCCTGAGTTCGGCATCCATCTTCCATTGCTGGAGGACCGACGTTGTGTACCTCTCGACATCACGATCGATTAAAGCCGCGTGAGTTGCGCAGAGCCAAATGCCGTTCTCAGCGTCGCTTCTTTCTTCCTGAGTCATCGTTGGATCAAAGCGTGGTCCATTGGGCTGCGCAGCAGCGATGTGTGCGGCTTCTCCAATATTTACTTTGTTTTTCGAATTGAGAGCGGGGCCGGAAGTTGGGGCGAAGCAGTGTGGATACGCACACACATTCCCCGACCTTTCTGCGATCCTGTCTTTCGTCGCAGCGGAAAAATCTGCCTCCCTCGTCATATAACTCACTCGCTTACATCTTGTACGCTGTATGGTGACAACTGAATTACGCAACGTGCCAATGCGTCAGGAGATAGCGGATCGCTGAGCGTCTCCCGAACCAACCTCGATTCCAGGTGAAGGGCAATTCATTTTCGCGAATTCGCTGCCGAGCATCGCGGATCTCTCCAGCACATTCTTCAGAAGCTCCACGGAGTGGTTTCGCTCCGCCTCAGTCGGTTGGCCATCGAAATCTGCTATGAGTCGATCTCTGAAGGCCACTAACTCTCCCCACTACTCCGGGCTGAGGAATTTAGCGATCTGGAATTCAAGGCGAGTCCGCACATCCTCTTCAGCGATAGGGGATACACCCTCGCATTGAAGCGACATGGCGAACCAGAGGCTGGCAATCAAACGGCGGGCATCGTCTGCTTGCCAGTTGTCCGCAATACCCTGAAGACGATCCCAGATTTTAAGTTCCGGGTGTTTCCCGCTCATACGATGTTGTCCATTAGGTAATCGAGTCCTCTCAAATCCTGCCCTCCAAGCTCGACGACTTTTCCGGCTCGGATTCGACTGATCAGTCGCCGGTCGAAAATCTCATGAATCGACCGGAGGCGATTGTTATGAAGGGAGTTCTCGATCGCGAGATTGCTTGTAAGGACCAAAGGCAGGTTCGATCGAATGTCGAGCAGTGAGATCATCCACTCGTTGCGGTATCGGCGGCTCTGTAGGACATCGCCTGACAAATCGGCGGTGCCCAGGTCATCTAAGATTCCAAAGTCATCGATAACGACCAATTTCACTGTAGCGAGGTAGGCCCACCACTGCTCAAAAGTCGTGATGTCGCGACTTTGAATCCCTTGAGAAATGGTGAAACCACGACCATCGCGTAGCCGCTCACACCGATCACAAAACTGCGTGTACGGCATCCAGAGCGGTTGGCCAGTCGGCCAACTTTCATAGATCGCGGATGCCAGAAACGTTTTTCCGATCCCGACTTCACCGAAGAAGTACAGCGGCCATTTGGTTCGATTTTCAATCGAGGCTTGGATCAGATCCTTCCTCGCCTCAGTGAACATATTCCAATCGATATCTCGCATGG
>DASYEA010000428.1:0-2862 GCA_036499265.1 Schlesneria sp.
GAATCCCAATGAAGCCACCGCGTATAGGACGCAGCGAACAGATTCGCATCACCAATGCTAAACTTGAATACATCAGCGTAGGCCGTGGTTCGCATCCACAAACACGCCAATCCGCACGCCAGCGCGAGCGTCACGCACCCAACCTTCCGCCTCCAGCCTCGAAAGAACTCACGCATAAGGTTGGCTCGCGGTTGGTCGCTTTCGTGATGGGACTAACAACAGATAGGCGGAGAGAAGGGTTAGTGGGATGGTGAGTGCCCAATAGGGAATCGCTGACTGCTTCAGCCCGAAGATGGAAGGCATCGCGTAGCTGGAGTGTTGAGCTACACTGCGAAACAACGACACATTTGAATCCAGCAACATCATACCAGGGTCAGTGACACGGCCGCTCATCCATCGAATCGGCCTAGCTTTGGCGGCTGGGTATGACAGCCACATTAGTTCGCCCTGCAACGAGCCAAATCTGTGCGTGTGACCATTCACCGACATCTCGCCCACGTCATACCATGCGCGGCTGCGAAGCCACATCACCATGAAGACACACGCCAAACCCAGCGCGACAACGCCCGCCTTTCGTCGCCAGCCGTGGAAGAATTGAAGCATGGTGGGTTACTCGACGACCGATGACACGTAGTCACAGAACCTGCCCCATGTGCCGTCCAACCATTTCGCCGCGACGAACATCATCATGGCGGTATATCCCATCAGCATCAGGACACCCAAGGCGACCATAGGCCAGTTCGCATTCGATCCGCACTCCCAAATCAGCCATATCCCGAGTGCCTGCCCGAGTGCGGCGGCAAAGCCAGCAACGAGCGGAAATCGCTTCACGGCTCGAAGTAGTACCGGAACGACCCACTGATGTGCGGTGCGAGCTATGAGAGTTGCAACGAATGACACAGGTAGATCCTCTCGGGCGATCATCTCTCGCGGCGGTTGCAGGGGCAAGGGGGAAGGTTACTGCCGAAGTCAACAAGTGCCCGAAAGCGTGATTTTCGTTTTCTCCGTTGGAAATCCGATTTCATCGGTTACTCACGGCAAAAGACAATGGGATCGAGGTCAACTGTTAGAAATCCCCCGCCGAATGAATTGGCAAGAGGATCAAATACGGAGTCAAACCTCATTCGACTAAGGAATCGCGAAAAAATAAGTTGAGCAATTCATCTTCGAGGTGTGATCGTGTAATTCCACTCACCGTGGAATTGATGCGGGGTGATTTTGAGTCGAGCCAATTGTTCGTCGGTGACGGCGATGCCCGTCGCATAGGGCTTCTCGTCGAGAGCGGCGCGAACGATCAGGCCGGTCTTGGTTGTCGTACTAGCAATGAGGTTGACGATGGTCTGATAGCTGGTCAGTGGTCGGCCACGCCAGTTTTTGGTGATGAAACAAAAGAGCCGATGTTCGATCTTATTCCACTTGCTGGTCCCCGGCGGAAAATGACAGACCTGCAATTGCAATTTCAATTCGTCCGCCAGCGACTGCAACGACAGTTTCCACAGTCGATTGCGACTGCTGTTGCTTCCTCCGCCGTCTGCGGTGATCATCAGTTTCGTGGCCTTGGGGAATCTGGTCGCTCCCATCTCGATCCACCAGCGACGGATACTGGCGGCAGCGAACTCGGCCGTATCGTGATCGATTCCGACGCTCACCCACCCTTCGTTGCTTGCCAGATCGTACACGCCGTAGGGAATGGCTTTGCCAAGTTGTTTGTCCGGGAAGTCATGCACGTTGACTTCTTGCGGTTGCCCCTGTGGTCGCCATTCTTGGCCCGCGTTCTTGAAATTCCCGACCAATTCCTTCTTTTTCGTGTCCACGGAGATCACCGGTTGACGGCGTTTTTGAAAGGCCAACACTTGCTCATGGATGTGTTCGAACTGTGCGTTGCGGTCGGGATGCTGCGATCCTTCGCGCGTCTTGCGATTGGCTTGCAGGCTGTAACCAGCGTCCTTGAGCAACATCGCGACGGTCCGATCTGTCACGGGATGCCGCTGACGCGTCAGTTCGGCGGCAAGCAATGCCGTGCTTTTGCAAGTCCACCGCAACGGCGATTCGGGATGACCACGCGTGACCGGATCGACGAGCGCTTCCAGCGCCGCCAGCAAGTCAGGATCGGTTGTCGTGATGCGCTTCCGCCCCCCTCCTGCCCGGCGCATACGCAGGCCGACCGGCGCGGCGGGACTCTCTCGTCGCGCCGTCAGTTCACGCAAACCGACCGCAATCGTATTCCGCGACAACCCCGTCGCCGACGACACGGTCGAGATGCCGCCTCGACCAATCGACTCGGCCTCCGTTGCCGCCCACTGACGACGCAAACGCTCATCCATGGCGGCACTCAGCACCATGTACTTACCTCGAATCCGTTCGATCGTCGGGGCATCTTGCATGCGGCGACAATCTGAAAAATAGCGTTTCATCGCAAGAGCAAATTGCTCAAGTTGTTTGTTCGCGGTTCCTTAGAACAAGAAAGCGGCCGGTTGAAGAAGGGGTACCAATACAGCCTGCCAACCGAAGCCGAATGGGAATATGCCTGGAACGTTTTCAACACCCGTGGCGCCAGATTTCCCGGCAAGGTGATGACCCTGAAGCCCAATCCCTGGGGTTGTTCGACATGCATGGAAACTATGCGAATGGTGTCTGGATCATTATCAAAGGAAGTTGCCGGGGGGCATGACACTTCCGCAGATGTTCATGATCCATCGAAACCGCATCGGCACTGGCGATCCAAAGCCATCGCCAGTGGCACCCGAATCCAGTCCCTTGGCGTCGAAACGTTTTTGTTGATCGTCCGCATCGACAGTGCCACCCTGCCGCTCAACCGCGCTTCCGTGGCTTCCAGAGGATCAGGTAGGCGGAGAGAAGGGT
>DASYEA010000429.1:0-5051 GCA_036499265.1 Schlesneria sp.
CTTGGTCTCATCGCGCCGATGTTCGTATTGGCGTGCAACATCCTCGAGGGGCAGCTTGTGACGCCCCTCATGCTGGGCCGCCGCCTCGAACTCAATACGGTCGCCGTCTTCATTTCCATCTCCTTCTGGAGCTGGATTTGGGGATTCATCGGCGCGCTTCTCGCCGTCCCCATCCTGGTGGTAATCAAGGTCATCTGCGACCATTTCGATCCGCTGCAAGCCTTCGGCAACTTTCTCTCCGCGCAACAGCAGATATCAAGACCTGAGGGTGACAACGGATGACGATTCGATACAAGCTGGGCTGCGACCTCTCCTATGAAGTGAAGACTCCGACCACGTTCATCTTCAATTTCGAGGTGGCGAGGCTCCAGCGGCACATTGATGTCTTCGAGCAGATTATCATCACCCCCGACAATCCGCGGCGAACCTACGTGGTGCCGGATATCCGTAACCGATACCTCAGCATCAATGCCCTGCCAGGACCGCTGAATGTTTGTTACGAAGCCGAAGTGACGTTGGACGTTTTTCGCGCCGACCCGTCGTTCGTCCATGAGATGGAGCTTTCGGAAATTCCGCTCGACATCATGCCATTCCTGCTGCCATCAAGGTTTGTGCCGTCGGACCGATTGGCTGCGTTTGCCCAGCGTGAGTTCGGGTATATGCAGCGAGGCCACCAACGAGTCACTGCGATCTGCAACTGGATTTATGACAGTCTGGAATACCGCCGCGGTTCATCGAACGAGCAAACCACAGCGACCGAAAGCCTGTTGCGGCGAGCAGGAGTCTGCCGTGACTTCTCGCATTTGGGTATCGCATTCTGCCGGGCGCTCGGAATACCCGCCCGCTTCGTCAGCTGTTACGCCTACGGTTTGGAGCCACGCGATTTCCACGCGGTGTTCGAGTGCTTTCTTTCCGGCAGGTGGTGGCTGTTCGATGCAACACGTCAGGCCAATCTCGATGGCCTGGTACGCATCGGAGTAGGCCGGGATGCTGCAGAAATTGCCTTCGCGTCGCCGTTTGGGGAAATGGAGGCGGGACCAGTCAAGATCACGATCGAGCACGCCGACGGCTCACCCGAGCTGCCAGGGCGCACTGTGGACGCAATTTCAACGGAAGAACCCGCTCCGCACGCGGGAGCCTATTGATCGCTTACCAGAGTGGGCGCTTCAGTGACTTCGACAAGGACTTCCATCGTGAGGAACGCGTCTGTCCTGCCGTAATAGCTGCCTGACACCGGAACCGCCTGTGCGATGTCGCGGGTGACCGCGACTGGGATCAAATTCGCGCCGCCCATGCTGCGGTTGGTGGGATCGAAGGTTATCCAACCAGCGCCTGGCACAAACACTTCGGCCCAAGCGTGGGTTGATCCAGCGGCTACTGACCCAATGAGTGATTTATTGGGGTTGAAGAGATAGCCGGATACCAGTCGCGCGCCGAAGCCCAGAGAGCGCACGGCCTCGACCAACAGCACAGCGAAATCTCGGCACGAGCCTGCCCGCCTGTCGAGCGTCACCAGCGGGGACTGTGTCCCTTCCTCGTCGCGGCTTTCGTAGTTGATCGATGATGCAATGCCGAGGCTGACATCTTTGAGCAGCGATAGCGTGTCAGTCGGATTGCTGGCGACAAATCCCTGCGCCCAGGCTTCGAGTTGTTTGGCGAGATCGACGTATTGCGGGGTAGCCAAGGCTCCCAGGTCGGTCCAGTCTCGATCCCCATAAACGAACGGATAATTGATCGCCGATGCGGCGATGTCGAATACGGGCCATTCAATGGCCGTCAAATCGACCGTCGCGATGCTGTCAACCATCATAGTGTCGCTGGGAGCTGCAAAGTTGGCTGTGGCGATGGCGTTGCCGAACACGTCGGTTGACCAGCTTACGTTGGCCTCCGGAGAGAACGATAGGTCATGACTGAGCAGTTGCAGTTCTCTGCTTTCCCGCGGCCGTAGCATGAGGCGGTGGGAAGATAGGGCGACATTTTCTCGGTATCGGTATGTCGTACTGTGGTGGATGCTGAGCCTTGGCACCTGACTATCCCCTTGCTTGTTCAGACATGTCGACCCTGAGAATGCACCTTGAGAATGCTTGCTGAAACATTGCTATCTCATCAGTCCGGCAGCTTTCAGCGCATCGTTGATGACCTTGCTGACCCGGCTGGTCGTGTCGCTCGGCCCGTCTGCACCCGGGCGTGTCTTTGAAAATTTCAACGCCGCGTAGATGGCAGTTTCCAGGACACTGGCTTCGGGCTTTCCAGCATATGTCTGAGTTGCATCTTCAGCGTCAGCGACATCGCTGTCGTCCGCCAGTTTCCAGCTTCTGGCGATACGTGCCGTCGACGATATCCCGGCATCGAGCATGAACGGGCCAATTTTACCCAACGCATGTTCACCTTCGCTCGACAGGGGCACGCCATGACCCAAACCTCTGACGAGATAAAACTCGACTACTTCGTTCCCGGCTTTGTCGCGCCAGACTTTCCGCTGATGGCTGCCGATTTGTTCAGAAGTTTCCGCTGCTCCGGCGGTTCCGTGCACAGCTCGCCATTGGGTGGAGGTCTGCTCGGCATTGACGGGCCTCACTGTCTGGTCATGGGTGCCGTGCCAGATCGAAATGGTTGGCCAGCGGCTTGGCTTATCCGACGCATGTGCGACGGCGGCCTGCAATGTCTTGGCATCGGGAGCGTTCCGTCCCTGCATCCGCTCGAACGCCTGCGCAACGCCGGACGACACGCCATAGGGCAAGCCGCCTATGATCGCGCCGCCTGAGAAGATTTCCGGATAGGTGGCCAGCATTACGTTGGCCATGGCTCCCCCGGCGGAAAGCCCCGTTACGAACACCCGCCGCGGGTCGATACCGTGTGACCCGACGACATGACTAATCATCTGTCGGATGGACAATGCCTCGCCTCCATCCTTTCGGATATCGCCAGGCTCGAACCAGTTGAAGCACAGGTTCGGATTGTTAGAACGCTGCTGCTCCGGATAGAGAACCGCAAACCCTCTCTTCTCGGCAAGTTCGCTCCATCCGGAGCCAAGGTCATATTCGGCAGCCGTTTGGGTGCAGCCGTGCAAGACAACGACAAGGGCCGTCCTGGGCGCAAGGATACTGGGAAGATAGAGCCAGCCCTTCAAGGAACCAGGGTTCGAGCCGAAAATCTTCAGCTCAATCAAGGAGCGCGAATTCGGGGCTTGGGACATGCTCGTCTCCTACGCCCGGAATGGGCATGAGACATTTTAAATGGGGATGATTGCTGCGCTGCACAAATTTATTCCGCACAAATCATATGGCGCTCTGTACGGATCAGTCGAAAGGTGGCTAGGAAGCACGAAACGGCATTTTGAGTCTGCCGCGAAAGAGACCTCGCGTCTCAATTGGCTCGAACACCGCTTCAGGGCCTTCGGGGTCCAGGATTTCGTTATCGGCCATCCATTCGGCCAAACCAGAAACTTCGGGCGTCTGATACTGGATCAAAGTGCGCCTCCCGATTTGTTTTCTGTCCCGCCCGTCGATCCTGAGAGCTTCGATCGCGGCAATTACCGAGCCTTCCCGCTCGATTGACTGGAAGACGTCTTCGACTTTGACACCTAGGTGTTCCGCGAGCAGGTCGTTCCGAAGATGGGCCAACCGTTTTTCCAAGTGATCCGATCCGCCTGCTTCGAAAGCGACATCGCATTCGTTGTCGTAGCGCATCGAGCGGTTGTTGATATTGGAGGAGCCAACCCGCATCGCCTTGTCGTCAACGATCATGACTTTAGAGTGAACGTAGATGGCTTCGCCCGCAGCCGTCACGGGGTGATAGATGCGCAAACGACAATGTTTGTCGTGACGTCGCATCGACTCTCGCAGTCTCGCACGGGCCGTATCCATGGCGATTGCGCCGAGCCAATTGTCAGCTTTGACAGGGTTGATCAGGATGATCTCAGGTCCGTCGGGTTCGCCCAGCCGTTTAGCGATCGCCTGGGCCACAATGCGTGAAGCGAAATACTGGCTTTCCGCGTAGATCACATCGCGCCCTGACATGATCATGTCGACATAGAGCCGCTCGATTTCATTGACCTCTTTCCGTTCCCCGTAGGCCGGATTGGTGCGCGAAATCGCTAAGGAAACTGCTCCGAAACCGATGGCTCCCTCAACAGCTGGGAAATCGGTATGTCCGTTCACAGCCTCCAGCTTTTCGCCGCCCGCCAGCTGCCACCGTTCCCTGCAGAGATCGCCCAGCGCGCGGGCCGCAGGGCCGACGCAATAGCTGGACGCATCGTGCCATGGCCCGTAGGCTGCTCCATTGGGGCGTCTGCGGTTCGGGTCGCTGTCCCTGTGTTTTCGTGTGTCCCAGCGGTCAGTGGTGACGTCGATGCCGCCGCAGAAAGCGAGGCTGTCGTCGATCACCAGCACTTTCTGATGGTGCGAGCTGCCAACAGGATGGTTACCGTCGAGCCTGACTGTGATTTGCCGATGCCATTTCCATCTGAGAAGGTAGGGAATGTTGGCGAGTTTTGCCCAACTGGAGAGAAAGCCCGGGTTCCAGAGTAGAAGTCTGATCTCCAGTTCGGGATTCTGTCTCGTCAGCCAGAGGATGAAATCGCCTACGGCCTTGGGCGCGCCATCGTCAACATCAGGATGACCAAGCGTAATACTTGCATCGAAGTCCCAACCGACCAGGAAAATCGAACGTTTTGCTGCCTTCATTGCCGATCGTGCGGCAGCGAAGTAGTGGTCTGCGTCGACCAGGATAGCGAACTCGTCGGCCTGTTCGACTCGCCAGCAGGTTTCCGACGGCCGCAGCAGCGTGTCTCCCGGCATTCCATCACTCCATCCCCGTCTCACCTAAGCACCAGTGGTGTGGGTGAGCGGATGCGTGGTACATCTTGGTCAAGCCCCAAGCAACCGGAACATTCCAGGATTTGACGCTGTCACGGCAGCCTCGGTGTCTGGTGCGGGTACCGCAATAGAGGTCTATCGCCACCCAGCGAGACCAGAAACTCGATGGGGCTATCAGAATTCCCGGTGAGCGGGATCAACCGCTCAACCGGACAAGCGGGCTTCGAACGTTTC
>DASYEA010000430.1:0-6966 GCA_036499265.1 Schlesneria sp.
TCCAAGAGTTCTGCAAATCGCCTGGTCCAGAGCAAATGGGCCTTGATCCTCGGCGGTCTGGCCTGGTGCGTCCTATTCAGTGGATGTCGCGTGGGCCTGCTGCTGGGGCTGCTCATCGCGGGTCCCCCGACGGTTGAACCAGAATTCGACAAGCAGACGAAGGAATCGATGACAGACAAGGATGTCACTGTCGCCGTGGTCTGCTTCGCGCCGACAGAGGTGCGATACAGCTTCGACAATGTCGATCACGAACTTGCCAAGTACGTTTCCTTCCGCCTCGCGGAACACAAGATCTCGATCGTCCCACCGGACCACGTTCGCGCGTGGCTCGAAGAGAACAAAGACTGGGACAAGCCGGAGGAAATCGGAGCCGCGTTCAAGTCGACTTACGTGATCTATGTCGACCTCAACGAATTCTCATTGTTTGAAGAAGGAAGCACATCGCTGTACCGTGGCCGCTCGGAAGCAGTCGTCAGCGCCTGGAAGATGGACGATGATGGAACTGCCGAAAAGATCTTCAGTATGGAAAAGATCTCAAAGTTCCCTCAACAACAACCAGTGAGCGCCGCGGAAGATACCTATCCGAACTTCAAGGGCCGCTACCTCTCTCGCCTGAGCGATGAAATCGGCCGCTTCTTCTACGAATACTATCTGTCTGACGAAATAGGCGCCGGGAACTGATTTCCAGCATCACGCGGAATCCCAAATCGAACTCTACGCCTCTTGTGCGGATTCAATTTGCAGCTCCGTTGTCGCCTCCGGAGCATCGACGGTCACTGCGATGGCCGCATCGGAACTTGGTGCTTCTGAAACATCAGTGACGGCGACTTCCGCAACCGCGGCGGCCTCAACTGGCTTGAACAATTGCGACCACGAGCGATGGAATTCGACTCCGGACAATAGCGAAGCCAATCCGCAGGCCCCCGCCTTCCACATTTGGAATTCGCTTCCGAAAAGCGGGCGGGAGAAAAACCAGGTCATGGCAATCGTGGAAGCTCCCAGCAAGATTCCCTTGGCAATCGTGGCGTTTCGCAATTGTTGAAGAGAATGCCGGGCGAGTGCCGAGCGTGCCGACATGTGAGCGACTTTGCGGAACGACTGCAGATTCTCTCGAACTGCCTGCTTGTCCTGCTTGTGCTTCGGCTCGGCCATCAAGTGAGAACGATCTGGCTCTGCGGGAAGCGAAAACGAAACGGCATCTTCTACTGCTGAAGTTGGCCCGCTCGCCTTCGTCACAACCGGCGGCTTCGCTTCATCGCCTCGGCTTCGAGCCAACAGGCGGGCCATAAACTCATCGACCGAATCTTGAATATTCGAATTGCCCTCTGCCGGCTCTTCTTCACCATTCGCAGCAAGGTCATCGACCATCGCTGCTAATTCTTCGCCCGCGACCGGAACGGTATCGCCAGTTTCCTGCGGTGAATCTGTGTTTTTCTGGTCCGCTTCGGCCGTCGGGAGATCGAATAACATCGCCAATTTTGACCGCAAGTCATCTCCAGCCTCGGTCACCACAGCAGGTTTCTGTTCCGGCTCAGTCGAGTCCGCCTTCAAAGCTTCCGTCACCCAATTCGGCTGTTCGACCTGGAAAGACTCATTCGAAGCGGCTGTTTGAGACGGCGCATTCTCAACCCACCATGATGGCAACGCTCCCACAGTCGGAGTAGATTCGATCTCCTCAACGGGAACACCGAACTGGCGATTAACGACCTCCATCGTTTCGTCGGCACTCAAGTCCTGCTCAACCGTCAGGCCGGCCTGAGCCGTCGCTGAAGCGGCAACTTCACCGGCCTCTGTCGTGACGACCTTTCTCACCGCCTGGAGCTCTATTTCACTGGCCGATGGTCGTTCAATCGACACCGCAGGGGGCGAAATTGATGTGGTCGGGACGAATGCCGCCCAAGGATCGATACCGGTCGGAGGGGGTGCAAAGACTTCTGGTGGCGTAGAGGCGACAGGAACATCGCTGCCACGTCCAAAAACCGTCAGATCGCCCCAGATGTTCTGATTATCCGCGTGCGAAATACTGTCGGAGCTCGAATCGCTCGGTTCTTCCAATGTCGAATTGGAATCAGTAGGGCAGGGCTCGGTCGAATTGGGGAGCTCCCCGCGGGCCAAATCGATTCCGCGCGAAACTTCGATACGATCCGAACAAGTATCCCAAATCTCGTTGCGCAAAGCATCCAGGGGAAGCGGTGGTGGACAAGGCGGTTCTGAAGCAATTAGGTCGCAGCTTGCCGTTACCGCCACACTAACCGGCCAAGGATCGAATGTATCGTAGCGAGGTTGGATTGGTTCGGCGTCAGTTGCTTCAATGGCAACCGGGTTCGGAACTTGATCGGTCAATGTCGTGTCAGAAAGAACCGGCTGAGCAACCTCAGTGTGCTGCGGCGCAATTTGCGCCGGTTGCTCGCTAGCGAGCGAAGGCTCATCGAACGTGGCAACAACACCGCTGGCATTTCGATTCGCTAACGAAAGCTCCAGGTGCTGGCAGCGATCGAGCAGGACATCGCGTTCTCGCAGAATTGCAGCGGCATCAATTCGCGCTGCCTCAGCCTGCGAATACTCTCTCTCAAAAGTCGCTTGCCGTTGCTCGAATCCAACCTTTAACAACGCAAATTCTTCGCGTTCAATTCTCAGTCGTTCGCGCTCTGCTTCGAGTGTCGAGTAAAGCGACGTTCGACGCAGGTTGTCTTGCTCGACTCGTCTGATCTGCTCGGAGCGATCGGCCATCACGAGTTGCCGTTCGTGCTCCAACTGCTGTAGCGAGGAATTGAGCTCTCCCCTCTTGAGATCAATTTCTCGTCTTGCGGCATCGATTTGGCGTCTCTGCTCTGCGACTTCCAACTGGTGCTGATGTCGCTGGGTTTCGCACCGAGTATTGAGAGCGAGGATCTCTGCCCGTTCTTTCGCCAGGCTTGCCTGATCCGCGCTAAAGTCCTTCCGGTTCTGTTCGTGGATTACTCGAGATCGCTGAAGTTCTGTCCGGGCCGACGACAAGCGGTCCGCTTCCGCCTGCAATGTCTCGCGCTGCCGATTGATCACTTCGGTTTGATTGGCAACGTCACCTGCCATGCGCTGGTAGGCAACTTCCCACTCTTTCCAGATCGCCAAGTGCTGAGCGTGCTCTTCGGCGAGACTGTCGCGAGTCGATTCCGCAATTTCCGCGATCCGCTTGGCTTCGCCTGCCAACTGCTCCTGCCGCGCATCAAGGTGTGCTTCTTGCGTCACCAACCTCGCCGTTCGTTCCTGCAGGTGCTCCGTATCTACGGCAACCTGCTCGACCCGGCGTAGTAGTTCTTGTTCACGAGCCTGCAGAGACTGAGCCCACAAATTGCCATCCGCCATCGATGGTTCCACCGGTTGACTGACCGGCGTGTGGTTTAGTTCCAATTCCGCTAATCGTTGCTGAATTTCGCCCAATCGATCATCAAGTGAGGCACTTGTGATGACGCTTGGATTCTCGGAACCTTTCGTCAATGGTTCAACCGCGCGGTGCCCTTGAGAATCGATGACATGAGCACTTAATGGTGGCACTTCAATAACGGCGAAGACGGCATCCGTCTTCGAGAATTGCTCGCTATTCTGAGGAGCGGCGTTCTCGAACACAGGTGCCTGCACGGGATCTGGTGTTGCCGCCGCAGGCAGATCGACGCGATGAACCTGCGTGCCAGGGTCCGAGTTAGCGGGCTCAAAGGCAGCAATCTCGTCCTTCGTGGCCGATCGAACTCGAAATGTGACGGGGCCGATACTCAGTCGGTCCCCCGAGCGCAACGCCATTTCCGTAATTGGGCTATCATTCACCCAGCTTCGCGAGTCCATCGACTTCACGATCGTTCGGTTCTCACCCACCATCACGATGGCATGTCGCGATGCGATTCCCGCGAAACTCAAGCGAATGTCGCAATCATCAGCGCTTCCGATCAAATGCCGACCGGGCACCAAGGCAATGGGAAACAGACCGCAGTGGCTGGGCGGTTCCAGCACGAGAGGTGCAGTGAAGTTCAGCGAGCGACGTGTGGAAATCATAATGCGAGCGTCATCCGGCCAGAAAGTTCCCGGCAGGCCTCCTTGCCGCTTCGATTCTCAACACATCAACAGTATCAGTTTGAGAAACAAGGGCGCAATAACCCCTATCTCGGCAAATACCGTGAGGAATCCGTATGGTCAAAATCGGTCGCCGGATGGTGCCAACATTTGCCAACAATGGCTCCCGGTACTCCCGAAACCACTGAGATGGAAGAAGACTTCGATTCTAACGGCTGTTCCAAAGAGACCATTTCTGCCGAATGGCTCGCGCAGGCTCGGCAGTCGAGGCGAATTCGCTGTCTGTCGACGTTGACAAGCAAACCCGTCACAGCCACAGCTTGAATCGATCTCGAAGTTCTGGCGGCAGCCGCTTCATCACGGCTTTCTCGATCTGATTGGTCGGATAGCGAGTACTGAAATGCATCGCGATAATCTTCTCATTACGGAACTTGTCGGCCCGTTCTAAAAAGTCATCCAGGTGCATATGCCCGTATTTGTGAATCTTTTCGCGCCGATGGTCAGGACGGAAGAACGTCATTTCAATAATCAGAATCTTGGCATCGAACGCAAGGGGGTAGGCATCCAGTCCGGCTGGCGACGTGTCACCCGTATAACAAATGAGCGGTGTCCGAAGTTCGTGTGTCACTTCGGCCCCGGACAGTCGCAACTCGCGAATCTGATCGCCATTGAGGCTTTGGTATTCAGGCTTCAGTTTTCGCCGACGCTGCCAGATCAAGTAGCCGACTGACGGGACGGTATGCGTTGTCGCGAAGACAGTCACGACGTGTTCGCGCGACAGTTCGATTTCCTGGCCGTGTTTGACCGGCACCAGGTTGCAGACCATTCGTCCGCGATCGAGCTTTTGCCATGCCTTCAGCATCTTCTCGGTTGGTTCGACAACTTCCTCGGGAAGATAGATCGTTGGCGGTTCCATTTTCATCATGCGTCGGCGGGCAACATAAACAGGCAACGACGCCATGTGATCGAGATGTGAATGAGTCACGAGGAACGTCGGGACACCGATGAAATCCCAGGGACTCCCCCCCAGATCGAAACCAATCTTCAACTCGGGAATGCGCCAATAGCTTTGGACCGCGGCGCGTGAATAGCCTTCGATCGTCAGGCCGCCATGCTGATACGAGAGGACAGGAAGGTTTTCGAGCATGAGGGCTGCGACCACTAAAGAATCTTCAAACGCCAACCGGCATGATCGCCGGATATCAACTTAGCCGCGTCACGAGATGAATCAAACTCGGACCGGCTTGCCCGAAGCGATGCTCTTTGCCTCGGCGTGACACATCTTTAATGCATCACGAGCAATCTCCGCCGACAATAGCCGGGGAGCTTCCCCGGATTTTACGGCGTCGACGGCCAGCTGTAATTCGGATGTGAACGCCGCACACCACTCGGTCCCACCCTTTAACTTTGGCTGCTTCGCTTTGCCATTCGCGACGACTGTCAAAGGGCGATCCGCACACCAGTCGCCAGCGAGAGTCCCTGCACCGTAGATCAACGTGGCCTGTTCCAGGTAAATCTCGAATCCATGCGCAAAAGCCAATCCCTCGGCGGCAATCCCGCCACTGACCGCACTCACGGCAATCGACGCATCATCGTAGACATATTGAGTATGCACATGGTTCACGCATCCCTCTTCCAGAATTCCACGCGAAAAGACCTGCTGGGGAACCCCGCACGCCAGGCTGATGAAGTGATTGTCGTGAATATGCAGATCAATCCCCCACCCGCCCAGCTTCCGATAGTCGGACATGTCGCCTGACCATTTGGGGGCAGATATCACACGACGAAAATGAGCAGCACGAAACTTACCGTATTTTTCCGAGGCAATGGTTTCGGCGGCAAACTTGAACTCGGGGAAGAAGGGTAAGACATGGGCCACCATCAACAGGCGTCCGGTCTTTTTCGCGACTGCGAGCATTCGATCGGCCGACTTCGGGTCAAGTGCGATTGGCTTTTCGACCAGGACATGCTTTCCTGCCTCCATGGCGTCGATTGCGACTTGTTCGTGCCGATCATTGGGAAGGCAAATATCGATCAGATCAATATCGGGATCCTTGATCATTTCCCGATAGTTGTCATAGGCACCGATGTCGGTCAGATCGAGTTCTATCCCGCGTGGTCCGAAATTGCCCTGGATTGAACGCCAGTCGCCAATCAGCTTCTCGGGACTGCGCGCGCAGATCGTGGTGACTCCGCCGCCTTTGAGCTTCGATCCGGTGATCCGCCCCGCATCCGTGAACTTGGTCGCCCCAGAAAAATGGGTCCATCCCATGAAGCCCAGCCCGACAATTCCGATTCGCACCACGTTCCAGATCCTCCGCCACTCAAACCGTGAGATTTCCCTTGAAAATCGCGGCGTAGCATCAGGCTGAACGACTGGAAAGTCAAGCTGCGACGGGAGTTTAGGTGTCCGCCCCGAGGCAGTGGGCTCTTGGAGTTTTAACGCCCTTCGGCCACCATCCGCTATGCCTATTTTACAGGCAATCCGCATCGCCTGTTTTTTAAGCAGCACGAAACAGCCACCAGCTCACACCATACCCTCTCGCCACTACCAACCAATCACAAACAACTTAGATCGCGATGATGGATACGCCAGAAGTCCATTCAGGCAGCGGCGATCGCAGCCAAGGCGCCCCATAACGACCTGAACGAAAATTCCAGCAGCAACGATTTGCACTAGATTTCGCGAGAGGAAAGATGTTATCCTTCTGACTACGTCGTCTGGTTGATAACACTGTTCGCATGGTGTTCATTTGGTGATGAGCTGCTGATCGGATCAGCAAGTCAATCTTCAGATCGTCGCGATTGATGGCTGCGTGCAATAAACAGGGATGCTTGTAGGACCATGAAAGGGGTGGCCGCATGCTGGTACTTTCTCGGAAACCTGGTGAGAAGATTTTGATTGGCGAGGATGTCACGGTC
>DASYEA010000431.1:0-2975 GCA_036499265.1 Schlesneria sp.
CCAGACGAACTGGACAGCGGATTCATTCGCCCGTTTTACTACGCGGATTTCCTCTGGACAGGTAAGTTGTTTGTAGCGCGACAGCCGTTCGATGGCGTCCCGAAATGACCGCGCGGAGATTGCGGCGATCTTAACCGGGTCGTACCGCTCGATGCGCTCCTCGGTCCCCAGCTTCAGCCCAAAGGCGGGATCGTTGCTGGCTTCTGCAATTCCTCGGTGAAGCGCAAAGAACTGCTCGGTGCTCACCAGGGTCTTTTGCAGATTGAAGAGGCCCATTGGCAGACCCGCTTGCCGCAGCACGGCGTCCGGCGAAAGACCTAACTCTTTCAGCTTTCGCGGCAGCGTACTCGAAACTCGAAACCGGTTCGGCATGGCTCACCAAGAGAGCGTAATTTTACTTCGGGGAGTCAAAGGTCACTTTCGTCGTACCCTGGCTTCTTATAAAGCGTATCCCACTTGTTCTTAACGTCAGATTTGTACACCTTCTCTACCCAATCCTTAGACTTGACCTCTTCCATTGCTACCGAAACCGACTCCTCACCATAATGCAGAATTTCCATGACGTCCTTGGTGATTGCTTCAGCTAGACGAGTTTTTTGTTGTTCAGATTTCCCAGGCCAGAGCTTGACGATAACGTGAGGCATTGTTCACTCCTTCGCATGTTGAAGATCGCCACCGAATCACTTGCGGTATTGCTCGTTGGTAACCTGCTCCATCCAGTCGACCACCTTCCCATCCTTCTTTTCCTGAATAGCGATGTGCGTCATGGCAGTGGTCTGAGTTGCGCCATGCCAGTGCTTCTCGCCGGGCGAGAACCAGACCACGTCACCGGGCCTGATCTCCTCAATCGGTCCACCTTCGCGCTGAGCCCAGCCGCAGCCTGCCGTGACGATCAGAGTCTGGCCGAGCGGATGAGTGTGCCATGCAGTTCTCGCGCCCGGCTCGAACGTAACGCTAGCCCCTTGAACAAGAGCGGGATCGGGTGCCTGAAAAAGAGGATCGATACGAACCGTCCCAGTGAACCACTCTGACGGACCCTTCACAGAAGGTTGCGAGCCAACTCTTTTGATCTCCATTCTTATGAACTCCTTCGATTCGGACTTAATTGCTTTGACTCAGGCCGCCTCGACAGCGAAGCGACTACGGAGACAGCAACGTTTTAATCGCACGGCGCTCGTCCATTGCGCGGTATCCCTCTACTACTTGGTCGAGAGGCAGCCTTAGATCGAATACTCTTCCGGGGTCGATCTTCCTGTCCCAAACCAGCTTGATGAGGTCAGGCAAGTAGCGACGCACTGGAGCAGGTCCACCGTGCAGATGGACGTGCGAAAAGAACAATCGCTCACCATCGAGTTCGACACCGTGCGGAACGCCGACGTAACCTACGTGGCCGCCAGGGCGCGTAGAAGTAATCGCTTGCATCATCGACTCCTGCGTGCCAACACATTCCAGCACCGAATCAGCGCCGATTCCGTTGGTCAGTTCCTTGATTCGCGCAACACCTGCATCACCTCGCTCAGTGACAATGTCGGTCGCACCAAATTCGCGTGCGAGCTTCTGGCGAGACGCGTGACGGCTCATCGCGATGATTCGTGCGGCCCCCATCTGCTTGGCGGAGAGAATACCTAAGAGACCGACCGCACCATCACCGACAACTGCCACTGTCGAGCCCGGCTTCACGTTTGCGGCATCAGCTGCGAACCAACCGGTACCCATGACGTCGGAGAGCGTTAACAAGCTCGGTATCAAGTCCTCCGAAGGAAGGTCAGGTGTCGCGACCAAGGTGCCATCCGCGAGCGGAACACGCAGGACGGGGGCCTGTGCACCGCCGACGAGTTCGCGGTGCTGGCAGGATGACTGGTAACCGATCCGACAGGTTGGACATACATTGTCGGAGGCGAAAAATGAACCGATAACAAACTGTCCGCGCTTGACAGATTGGACTGCGCTTCCGACTTCCTCAACAATTCCGCAGTACTCGTGCCCCATCGGCGTTGGTTGAGCAATCGGTTGAATGCCGCGATACGGCCACAAGTCAGACCCGCAGACGCATGCCGACGAGATTCTGATGACGGCATCGGTCGGGTTGATGATTTTCGGAACCTCGCGTTCCTCGAAGCGCACATCGCGCGGCCCGTACAGGACAGCTCCTCGCATGATTTATCTCCTCTTCGACTCTTCAGTGTGCGGTGTAGCCGCCATCCACCGCGAGTGCGTGACCGATCACGAAGCTTGCACCAGGGCTGCAAAGCCAGAGAACGGCAGACGCAACTTCCTCAGGCCGACCGAGTCGACCGATCGGTTGCTCCTTGATGATGTCTTTCATCGTTTCGGGTTCCTTGGCGATCATGTCGGCAACCATAGGTGTCTCGATTGCGCCAGGGCATACGGCATTGACGCAAATGCCTCTGGAGGCATATTCAAGGGCTGCGCTCTTCGTCAGCCCGATCACGCCGTGTTTGGTTGCGTGGTAGATGGCCCGGCCCGGAATGCCGATGAGACCGCCGATAGAAGAATTGTTCACGATGGCCCCGCTACCTTGTTTTCGCATCTGGAGCAGTTCGTATTTCATGCAGAGAAAGATACTGCGGAGATTGATCGCATTCACTCGGTCGAATTCTTCACTAGTGGCATCAGCAGTTTCAACGGCGGGGCTCTGCACACCGGCATTGTTGAACGCCGCATCCAAACGCCCAAATGCTGAAACAGTCTGCTCGACCATCGCCTTCACCTGAGCTTCATCGGTGACATCGGAGCGGATGGAAATCGCCTTATGGCCGGCAGTGACCAGGCGCTCGGCGGCTGTCCGCACTGCTGATTCATTGATGTCGACGAGCGCGACCGCAGCACCCCCTGCAGCAAATGCCTGCGCCGCAGCCAGCCCCATGCCGGACCCTGCCCCAGTAACTAGTGCGACTTTGTTCTCAAACGACAAATTCATTGACTGGTTCCCCTTCACGGTCATGCCCAGGCAG
>DASYEA010000432.1:0-6597 GCA_036499265.1 Schlesneria sp.
CAGATTGAAACGACACCCGGCCATCGCGACGATTTCCTGGCGGAGTTTGCTCAGGTGGCCGTTCTGGTTCACCAGGAATCGGGCTGCATTGAATATGGGGCGGCCGTGGATACGCCGACGGAAATCCCCGTCCAGAACTTCATCGGCGACAATGCGGTCTTGATCATCGAGAAGTGGGAAAGTGTCGCGCATCTGAAAGCACATCTGGTCGCGCCCCACATGATCGACTATCGCGTTCGGATCAAGGAGTTTGTGCAGTCGGTCAGGCTGCAGGTACTGGAACCGTGTACCTGAAAGCTCCCCGCTCTGTGTCGTCGAATTTGCAGGTCATCGGAAATGAATCGAGAACAAGTTCAAGAGCTGGAGGCACTTGTCGAGCAGGCGTTGGCAAGCGTTTTTCGCAAATCGAAGGTTGCGAAGGGGCTTTTGCGGAACCAATTGTCGCCAAATGCCAAAACAGTACACCTGATGGCAAAGGCCGCGGTGACTGTTCTCGAAGCCACCGAAACAGAAGGCAAATAAAATGCAGCGCATCCTGATCATCGCTGGACTTCTGATGACGGTTGCGACGTTCGCCGTCGCGGCCGAACCTCCACCCAATGTCGTCATCATCTATGCTGACGACTTGGGTTACGCAGATCTGGAGTGCTTTGGATCGCCATCGGCTGACACTCCTCACCTGAATCGCATGGCAGCGCAGGGGCGAAAGTTTACTAGCTTTTATGTTGCGCAAGCGGTGTGTTCGGCTTCTCGAGCGGCACTGCTGACCGGATGTTATCCGAATCGCATCGGAATTCAGGGAGCTCTCGGTCCCGCTGCCGCGAACGGGATCAATTCCGACGAGACGACGATTGCGGAACTACTCAAGGGTCGCGGATACGCAACGGCGATCTACGGCAAATGGCACTTGGGGCATCACCCTCAGTTTTTGCCGACAAGACACGGCTTTGACGAATACTTTGGGTTGCCATACTCCAACGACATGTGGCCGAAGCATCCGACCGCGAAATTCCCAGACTTGCCACTGATCGAGGGCGAAAAGACGATCGAACTGAATCCAGACCAGTCGAAGCTGACCACCTGGTATACCGAGCGGGCCATCAAATTCATCGAGGCAAACAAACAGCGTCCGTTCTTTCTGTACGTCCCGCACGCGATGCCACATGTGCCGCTGTTCGTTTCAGAGAAACATGCAGGGAAGTCGGAGCGAGGTCTTTACGGTGACGTGATTCGAGAGATCGACTGGTCCGTAGGGCAGATCTTGCAGACGCTGACGAAATTGTCCCTTGATGAGAACACGCTGGTCATCTTCACCTCCGACAATGGTCCCTGGCTTTCGTATGGCTCTCATGGAGGGTCAGCGAGGCCATTTCGCGAAGGGAAGGGGACCGCGTGGGAGGGCGGCGTGCGCGTCCCATGTGTCATGCGATGGCCCGGTAAGATTCAAGCGAACACCGAGTGCTCCGAGTTGGCCGCGACGATCGATGTGCTTCCCACCATTGCCAAGCTGGTCGGTGCCGAATTGCCTGCTCGCAAGATCGATGGCTTGGATATCAGCTCACTCTTGCTGACGGATTCTGCAAAAACGCCTCACGAGGTGTATTGGTACTATTGGGGTGAAGGACTGCATGCGATTCGAAGCGGCAAGTGGAAGCTTCATTTTCCTCACAACTACGTGCATGTCGATCTGCCGGGCGAGAATGGCCTGCCCGGGAAACTATCGCAATCGAAAACGGAACTGGCCCTTTACGACTTGGACAATGACATCGGGGAACTTGATAACGTTTCGGCTCAGAATCCTGAAGTTGTCGCCAAGCTCACGGCATTTGCAGAGGTGGCACGTGATGACTTGGGTGACGCATTGACGAAGCGTGCGGGAAAAAATCTGCGACCAGCGGGACGATTGCCTCAGGCCGATGGAGCGAATGCGAAGTGAAGAATTCTCTCCTGCTGCTAATGCCAGTCGTGCTCTGGTGTTGTCTCTTTGCTCCAAGATCTTTGAACGCTGCTGAGCGTTACTCGGCCATGTTTCAAGACGGAGCACGCGTTGAAGAGGCCGAAGTCCGGGAGTGGTTCGAACCGAATTCGCCTGCCAAGATTGCCGGGCGAACGTTGTTTGATGCCAATAATCCCGCTCGCTGGATCATCGATCGACAACAGCCGATCGCAGTCGATCCTGCCATGTACGTCGAGTTTCAGGGGGGAGATCGGCTCGCTGGCGAAGTCGTTTCGTACCACGCAGATTCTGGTAATACGTATGAACACGTTCCCGCGCACCTTTTGGTGCGGCCCCTGGTCGATCTGCAACCTCCGGAAGACCCGCAACTCGGTGATATCCGGATCGGACTCGATTGGGTGCGACGAGTTGTCTGGCAGAAGGCTGCTGCTGACGAATATCGGCCTGGGACTGTCTGGTTGCGAAATGGCGGCATGCAGGCGTTTCGTACCTTGCGCTGGTCCGACGATGCTGTCACCTTATTGACCGCAGATGGTATCAAGGAACTTTCGTTTGCCGATATCGCCGAGGTTCATCTACCGAAGCAAGATCCGTGGGTCAGCTATTACGAACAACTCGCTGCGCTTTCCCCGCAACTGAAATCTCGATTGATGCAGATGGATACCGTCGATGGTAGTCGCTGGACCACGTCGACAGAACGATTCCAGGCACGACATCACGGTGATCGCAATCGTCCCGAACAGTGGTATCAATTGCTGCAGCCCGCGTGGAGCCTGGATCCGATCTGGTTACGGTATCGCACGATTCGTACTTGGCGTTTTTATGCACCCACAGACGTACCGTTGTCGAATTTCCTGCCCCTGGACGTGAAACGGCAGGCCGTGTTTGGATCGGGATGGACCTGGCGAACAAACCAAAACGTGCAGCGTGGACAGTTGCAGTCGGCAACGTTGGATTACGGCTGGGGGTTTGGTGTTCAGGCGTCGTGCGATCTGACATTTGAATGGCCGGAAGCGGCGAGATCGTGGCGGACTCAATTCGGATTGGACCGAGCGGCAGCATCGGGCGGATTCGTGCGGTTGTCGTTTGCCACTGCCAACGGACAGCCAATTGGGCCACAACCAACTGTGCAGGGTTCACAAGCGGTCGGTGACACTGGATGGATTCCGCTGCCGGTGCTGCCTGCCGAGCAGCGTCGGTTGCAATTCAAGGCTGATATGGCCCATTCCGATCGTCCTGCTGATGCCGATCCGTTCGATGTGCGTGATACGGTCAATTGGTACGAACCTGAAATACGACTAGATCCGGCCACTCTAGCGGCCGAAGTCTCCGGAAGGACGCTATCTCGGTTGAACGGTCTGCATGGTTGGGCCGCTTCGCCGGGTGATATACGTTCGCTGAAACTGGTCAATACGTTCGATGCCACGCATCCTCGCGATCCGCGGTTCCGCCTGACGGCAGGATGCGCTGACAAGCTGTACCTGGTCTCACGGAAAGTCAAAGTCGGGACTCAACAACGTTGGTTGTCGGTTGTCGCAAGCCGTTTTCAAGAAGCCGCACCGGCATCGATTCAGGTACGAATCGATGACAAAGCCCTCGGCGAATATGAAGTTCCAGTGCGAACCAACATGTCTGATCCAGAGCCAATTCTGGTTCCGATTGGTGGCTATCAAGGAAAGACGGTCACGCTGGAGTTGGCGATCTTTTCGAATGACGAAAAGGCGCTGGTCGACTGGCGAGGGATGGCCCTGACAAGCGAACGTCCTGGATTGCTCCCGATTTTTGAAGACGAGCCCGAATTTGCCTCTCAACTGAATCGCGGCATGGGACAAGTGGAGATCACCAACGACAAGCCGTTTTCTGGTCAAGTCAGCCTGAAAGTGACACCGGATGCCGGCGACAACGCTCGGATCGAGGGGCTGGACGCCACGATCGCAGATCAAACTCGGTTGGGCCAATATCGCTTCGTTCTGTTCGCATGGAAGCAGCCGACAGGAACGCGGGTCCAAGTCCAGTTTGCGAACGACGGTCGCCTGGGTGAAGCCATTGCTCAATTGGGACGACGAGCCGATCAATTGCGTGGTCGACCTGCTCGCGGGAATTCCCGATTCGACGGCCCGCCTGATGATCGTGGTTTACGTCACGGGTACGCTTATGACGCAGGGAGCCAGAAACAATCGGCCGGATCCGCATTGCGATTGAATGGGGCGATGCCGAAAGAATGGCAACTGAATGTGCGCGACATGTACGGTGACTTCGGACAGTTCAATTTGACCGGTCTGTCGCTCGGCTGCTTTGAAGGGGAAGCGGCCTGGTTTGATCACATTTATCTGGCTAGAACCTATCAAGATCTGGAATTCGCCAAGACCTACCTCGTGAATCCGATCCCGCCCCCGCAGAACCAGGACCCCAATATCCTGGACATCACGTACGCGCGAGCTGACTACGGACGCCTCCTCGCGCCGAATGCGCCTCAATTCTCGGCATTGGATCTGGCGCACGGTCTGATTCGGCAAAAGGAAGTTGCGGGGCAGACCGACGTCTTGCGCACGCATCCAAATGCGCCCGACAAACCTGCCGTCTTGCGAACCGGCCTGATGCTGCCGAAGGATAAGCCTGCGATGCTTGACATGCATGTCACCCATTATCCGCAGGCGAGCTGGCAGTTGGTCGTCAAGGTAAACGGCGAGATCGTTCACCAGGAACTGATCGACGAGAAGCTGACGGTTCCCCAGAAAGGGTGGGCCACGGTGCAGGTCGATCTCAGTAAATTCGCCGGGCAAAAAGCGATGATTGAAGTGCTGAATCAATCGAACAATCGCCCAAATGAATTTGCGTATTGGAAACGCCTGGCTGTGGCAGACAAGTAGCGGCATCTAAGATGGCCGCGCGCTATTGTCCTCGTCTTGGTTTTCATGTTGGGTGCCACTGGTGGCAGCTCTGGGCCACCAGTGTCTTCGCGTGGCTGCAAACGCCATGATCGGGTGACGAGCGTGAGCAACATTCACCGTCGCGATGCATTGTTCGCTCTTCGACACATTGGCCAGACCCTGTCTTCCAACATACAAGGCTGCAAGATTGTCCCTATCTCGAACCACGCAGACGAGGGTCGGCCGCGTCGCGCAGCGATTCGCCGATCAAGTTGTACGCCGTGATCGTGATGAAGATGGCCAGCCCAGGGAAGTGAATCAGCCAGGGGGCATGATTCAATACGGATCGACCATCAGAGAGCAGGCTTCCCCAAGACGGGATGGGTGCCTGAATTCCGAGTCCAAGAAACGACAGAGCGCTTTCAGTCAGGATTGCTCCGGCGATTCCGAAGGTCGCCGAAACCATCACTGGTGCCATGGCATTGGGAAGGACGTGACGAAAAATCAACCGAAGTGGCGAATAGCCCAAAGCGCGACCAGCCAACACAAACTCCTGATCGACAAGTCGTAAGAACTCGCCTCGCACCAGCCGCGCAATCCCGGTCCAACCCGTCAATCCAATCACAACCATGATATTCAGCAAGCCTGGGCCGACCATCGCGACAATCGTCAGGATCAAGAAGAATGAGGGGAAGCAGATCACGACTTCGATGACTCGCGAGATCAAGAGATCCGTCAGACCGCGGAAGTAGCCAGCGACGGCCCCCACAACGATGCCGATGAAAACATAGATCGCGACGGCGACAATTCCCACGGAAAGACTGACGCGGCCTCCCCAGATCATCCGGCAAAGAATATCGCGACCGTCTGCATCGGTTCCCATCCAATGAGGCGTGTTCCAGGGCGAGACTGCTTTTGTCAGTTCATTGACCTTTCGCGATGTCTTCGGCTTCCAACTCTCGGGATACCAGGCGGGGGGAGTCGACATCTTTGCGAGATCATATTCATCGATACCATACGCAATGGGTGGCCACATGACCGATTGGTAGACGACGCCCGCCTTAGCGGCACCGGCATCAGCAACCAGAACACCGGCTTTATAGTCGGTTCGATCGACTCGCACGGGAACCAGCAGCCACCAGACCATGGCAATGCAGGAAGGTGCCAGAATCAGGATGAGAAACGAGATGCGTGAACTGCCATCTTTCTTCGAGACAGTCCAGCGATGCCAGAGGGGTAGCGTCAGCAGCAATACGATGGCTGTCATGAAACCGAGATCCGCCCAGTGCAGCGACTTCAAGACCGGCCAATGAGAGCGGACCGTCAGTTGGGCCTCGGCAGTGTCCAATGTCGAACGCAAATCTTTCTGCAGTGCCCGCAAGTCAGTGATCGCTTGGGCTCGATCTGACTTCGCAGCCGCTGCTGCGATATTTGCTCGAAGTTCCTGGACTGGCGTTGATGCTTCTGCCGACAATTCGCCGAGCATCAAATCGAATTGCCGCTGTATCGTTCGAGTCTGTTCGACCCACTTCGCGGGAGCAGTATTCGCGGCATTGACCAATTGAACGACGATCGCCCGAGTGTTCTTCGCGGCTTCGCGGAACTCGAATCGATTCGTCCCGACATAGCAGATTGGTCGATCATTGGCGAGCAGCGGCGCGAAGATACTGACGGTGACCAGGAACAGGACCACGACAGTCGATGCGACGGCAAGTCGGCGCTTGCAGAACTGACGAACAACAATCGCCCATTGACTTTGGCGAGCTGGCT
>DASYEA010000433.1:0-2696 GCA_036499265.1 Schlesneria sp.
CCTGGCGCAAGATGCCGTTGTCACCTCAAGCGGCAGTGGCTGATCCGGAACTTGTCGAGCAGGTGCGTGAAGCGACCGGGGTCTTTCTGATCGGCGGCGGTCAGGACAAGATCGTCAAAGCTCTATACACGCCCGAAGGCCAGAACACGCCGATGCTGGATGCGGTGTGGGAAGTCTATCGCAAGGGGGGCGTGATCGCGGGGACCAGTGCCGGCGCGGCGGTGATGAGCCGCATCATGTTTCGCAATGCCGATTCGGTGCTCGATACGATGCTCCACGGTGTTCGCTTCGGCAAAGAGATCGATCGCGGCTTGGGCTTTCTCGACGGCGATTGGTTTGTGGATCAGCATTGCCTGGTGCGTGGGAGGTTCGCTCGAGCCCTCGTGGCGATGCATGACCAAGGCTTCAAGTACGGGATCGGGGTCGACGAAAACTCGGGGATCATCGTTCGCAATGGCAAGGATGTTGAAGTCATCGGCTACAAGGGAGCGCTGGTGATGGATCTGTCACGAGCCGAACACGACCCGAAGCTGGGGCGATTCAACCTTAAGAACGTTCGGCTGACTTACCTTGATCGCGGCGATCGCTACGACCTAAAAACTCGTGAAGTGACTCCTGCCGAGGACAAGGTTGATGATGAAGTGTTGGATCCCAAGTCGCCCGAATTCGACCCGCATGTCAGACGCAAGCTGTTCTTTAACGATATCCTTGGCAATATGACCGTCCCGGATCTGATGGGCAAGCTGATGGAGAACGTGGAAGGGGAAGCCATCGGACTGGCGTTCGACGGCGTTGAGGCCCGACAGCATTCCGTCGATGGGTTCGAGTTCAAGTTCACTCGCGATAAAGAGAGTTTCGCCTGGTATACCGAATCGTATGGCGGTGATGACTACACGGTGTTGAACATCCGAGTCGATATTCGCCCGATTCGAATCAGCGGTCCATTGTACGACGTTGACGAAGATCACCGCGCGGTGAGTACCAAACCATGAAACAGAGAAGTCGACTCGATTAGCAGGTGAGGACTGATGCTAAATCGCCGAAAAATGTTGCCATTCACAGCTCGACCAGCGAAAGCGGGTCGGGCTGTCGTCGTTTTTGGGGTCCCTCCATAAAGATCTTCGCGAGAAATTCTTGAATGGGATCCATGCCAATCCTCGTAATGCAAAGTTGCCATCCATGCTGAATCTCGTGTGCCAACGTCAGTCCGGATCTGGACTGACCGATCGGAACCGTCACCCATCAGGGAGGATGATATGACGCCAGAAGTGAATCGTTCCAAGTTGTTCGTCATCGATACGAACGTGGTCTTGCACGATGCAGGTTGCCTGCGAAACTTCGAGGAGAATGATGTCGCCGTTCCGATCACTGTGCTGGAAGAATTGGACCGCTTCAAGAAAGGGAATGAAGACCTCAACTTTCAGGCGCGAGCCTTTCTGCGTCGCGTCGATGAACTGACTGGCGACGTACTCGCCCCTGAAGGAGTTTCACTCGGCGATGGTCTCGGCTCAATCCGCATAGTTCTGGAAGCGGCACACAATCAACGTCTGGAGCAAGCGTTCCTTGAGGATTGTCCCGACCATCGGATTCTGAATGTGGCCCTGACTCTGCAGCAACAGGAAGCACCGCGATCTGTCGTGTTGGTCACGAAGGACACCAACCTGCGGATGAAGGCCAAGTCATTTGGCCTGACGGCTCAGGACTATATCACGGATAAGGTCGAAAGCTTTGACAAGCTGTATACCGGAAAGCGGTTAGTCACTGATTTGCCTTCGGAGACGGTTAGCCAGTTTTACGTCAACGGCGGGCATGTTCCGGCCACTGACTTGGATTGCGTGACGCAACCGATTGCAAACGAGAACTTCATACTGCGCAACGGCAGTAAATCGGTACTGGCGACCTATTGCCCGCAGGAGCGGTCATTCGTCCGGATCGACAAGCTGGCGGCTTCGGGAATCGCACCGCGCAACGCCGAGCAATCGTTTGCTCTGCGTGCTCTGCTCAATGACAATCTCAAACTGGTGACGCTCACTGGCAAAGCAGGTTCCGGCAAGACGCTGCTCGCCCTGGCAGCAGCGATGGAGTGTAAATCGCGATACCGTCAGATCCTGTTGGCACGCCCCGCTGTGCCGCTCAGCAACAAAGATCTCGGCTTTCTGCCCGGGGACCTTAGTGCGAAGCTGGACCCGTACATGCAACCGCTGTACGACAACATGGCGGTCATGCGACACCCGCTGGGGGATCTGACCGGGGCACCTAAGGTGCAGGACTTGTTAGCAGCGAATCAGTTGGAGGTCACACCACTGGCCTACATCCGCGGCCGCAGCCTGCAGCGAGTCTTCTTTATCGTCGATGAGGCTCAAAACCTGACACCACACGAAATCAAAACGATCATCACTCGTGCGGGTGAGGGAACCAAGATCGTCTTCACGGGCGATATCCAGCAGATCGATCATCCGTATCTGGATTCGTTGTCGAACGGACTAAGTTACATGATCAACCGCATGGTGGGTCAGCCACTGTATGCTCACGTTACCTTGGAGAAAGGCGAACGCAGCGAATTGGCCGAACTTGCCAGCAACTTGTTGTAAGCCAAGCAAATACCGCGTGCTCAGCCATGAACGGGTCATGGCTGAGCACGGTGTTTAATCTGGAACACCGACGACTGGAGACTCTGTTTTCGTCATTCCCGCGCA
>DASYEA010000434.1:0-6065 GCA_036499265.1 Schlesneria sp.
CAGTGTGCCAGTCAGACCTCATCGATTGAGGCTTGGTCGAGGCGGAATTGCCCGCGTTTTCAGCCCCGCACAGCGGGATTGCTCTTTCACAATTGATCGCCGATCAGTAGCGAATTTGGAGTGCGGTGGCTCAACACCGCTTTGGCTCCGAGCGCCGGACAACTCACGCACAGATGGGTGGCTGGGGTCGAGTCTTCGAGCCCCCAGATTCTCCGTTGCCCTTTGACAACGGGCCGGAAATCTGCGAACACTCCGTCAAGATACAATTTAGAGGTTGTGTCATGCAGCCGGGGTTGTGTCATACAGCCCAGTGTGTGGCGCGTTCCTGACGCTTTTGGGAAGGGCGTGGTCTTCGCCTTCCTTACCACGCCCTCGAAGACTCAGGGTCGTGCCACCCTACTGCGAGGTTGTGTCATTCAGAGTCGCCTCACAAATCTGTGTTGGTCAGTGTTAATCCGTGGCTCATCTTTTCCTGATTCAGATGGCCGTCGCTCAGCCCTCAATCGTCTTAGTAGCCATCAACTTCTGGACATACTTTCCCAGGATATCCGTCTCGATGTTCACCGGATCACCGACGGCGCGGGACCCCAAGGTTGTGACACTCAATGTATGCGGGATCAAGGCGACACTGAACCGGTCGGTTTCCACGTTCACCACGGTCAGGCTGATTCCATCCACAGCGACCGAGCCTTTGGGGACCATCAAGTGAGCGAGGGCCGGGGGGACGCGGAACCACATCGTCACCCACTCCCCTTCGCGGTCGATGATCTCGACCTGGCCCAGGCCGTCGACGTGACCCTGCACGAAGTGCCCACCCAGCCGCCCGTTGACTGGCAATGATCGCTCAAGGTTGACCGAATGCCCGACCGCGAGACGACCGAGGTTGGTTTTGGAAAGCGTTTCGGTTCCCGCTTGAAATGCCCAGCAGTCGTGCTTGATCTCGATCACGGTCAGGCAGCAGCCGTTGATGGCGACGCTGTCTCCCAGTTGGCAGCAATCTGGCCCCGAGCCACCCAGCATCGGAGCGGGCGGAGCGACGACGACTCGCAGCCCGGCTTCTTCGGTTTCCACGGCGGCGACACGACCCAGACCTTCAATCAATCCTGTGAACATTGCCGCTCTCGCCTTCGGATCACTTTAGTGCAATTAGAGTTACGACAGAGACTCAATCGACTCCCGATACCAGAACTGTAGGCCGCGGCCAACGAATTTGGAACTCAACCGCGTTCTCAGATCCAGACGCCGTCATCTTTTCGACTAACATTTTCGCTGAACTCTTCGGAAGCATTTCGCGATTTGCCCGTGTTTAAGCGAGGCGACAGACATTCTGACGCAGAATCCGCGGCGGCTGATGGCCGATCACTGGGGATTCTGGTAAAAAATGCCCTGCATGGCGGGTGTTATCGAGGCGAAGACAGTCTCAGCATCCCGCTTCCATTGAATATTGTGGGAAGGAAAGTCCGAGATGACAGTGGCGATCACGGCCGTAAGTGCCCGGGAAATCCTAGACAGCCGCGGCAATCCGACGGTTGAAGTGGACGTTGAACTGGAAGACGGCACGATTGGTCGCGCTGCCGTTCCAAGCGGTGCCAGCACCGGAGCTCACGAAGCTTGCGAACTGCGAGATGGTGACAAGGGACGCTACCTCGGGAAGGGTGTCCGCAAGGCCGTCGAAAACGTCACGGAACACCTGGCCGATGCCATCATCGACCTGCAAGTCACCGATCAAGCCGCCATCGATAGGGCGATGATCGAAGCCGACGGCACCCCGAACAAGTCTCGCCTGGGTGCGAACGCGATCCTCGGCTGCTCGCTGGCCTGTGCTCGCGCTGCCGCTCAAGTCAGCTTCCTGCCACTCTACCGTTACCTCGGCGGTGTCGGTGCGAACACGCTGCCCGTCCCGCTGATGAACATCATCAACGGTGGAGCTCACGCCAACAACGGCATCGATCTGCAAGAATTCATGATCGTCCCCGTTGGGTTCACCAACTTCAGCGACGGTTTGCGAGCTGGTGTCGAGACGTTCCATCACCTGAAGAAGGTGCTGAGCGACATGGGCATGAGCACCGCAGTTGGCGACGAAGGGGGCTTCGCTCCTGACCTCGAATCCAACGAATCGGCCATCCAGGTCATCCTGAAGGCGATCGAAAAGGCTGGCTACAAGCCGGGCGAACAGATCAAGCTGGCACTGGACTGTGCCTCGACCGAATTCTTCGACGCGAAGACCGGCCTGTACGAGATGGACAAGAAGAAGGTTAGCGGCGACGAACTGGTCGGCATCTGGAAGACCTGGTCCGAAAAGTACCCAATCTGCTCGATCGAAGACGGCTGTGCCGAAGACGATTGGACGACTTGGAAGAAGCTGACCGATGCGATCGGTGACAAGGTTCAACTGGTCGGCGACGACCTGTTCGTGACCAACACGACACGCCTGAAGCGCGGTATCGAAGAAGGTATCGGCAACAGCATCCTGGTCAAGGTGAACCAGATTGGTTCGCTGACCGAGACCGTCGATGCTGTGCAGACCGCTTATCGCGCCAAGTACACCGCCGTGATGAGCCATCGTTCGGGCGAGACCGAAGACACGACGATCGCCGACCTGGCAGTTGCCCTGAACACCGGACAGATCAAGACCGGTTCGGCCAGCCGTACCGATCGTATCTGCAAGTACAACCAGTTGCTCCGTATCGAGGAAATGCTGGGAAGCGAAGCTCGTTACGGCGGAACGCTGTAACGTTTTGAAGCTGACGATCTGATGCACGGAAGGTCGGTTTTCGGAGTCAATTCCGAAGACCGACCTCTCCATCACTGAGTTTATTGTCGCAAGACTTTCGAATCGCTAAGAGCGTTCGCGAGTCTGAGTTTTGGATGCTGGAAAGTCTACCGATGACCTCGTCGCTGATCACGACTCAGGCCGAATTCGATGACCTGTGCCAGCATATGCGCGAATCGAAACTCGTCGCGTTCGACACCGAGTTCGTTTCTGAATACACGTATCGCCCCGAACTTTGCCTGCTGCAGTTCGCGACGGCCGAACGGTGCGTCGCGGTCGACCCCTTCGAGGTGCAAGACCTGAGCGCCTGGTGGGAACTGATGGCGGGCGACAAGACCACCACGATCATCCACGGTGGCCGCGAAGAAGTTCGCTTCTGTTTGACCTACGCAAACATCGCACCTCGCAAAGTCTGGGATGTCCAGGTCGCCGAAGGCTTGCGATCACGCAGCTTCCCCTTGGGCTACGATGCACTCGTCAAACGGATCCTCGGACGGACAGCACACGGCCGCGAGACTCGCACCGATTGGCGACGGCGTCCGCTAAGCGATAACCAGATCGCCTATGCCGTCGACGATGTGAAGCATGTGCTGGAGATCTACGACATCCAGAAGAAGTCGCTCACCAAGTTGAAGCGACAGACCTGGGTGCAGGCCGAAATGCAGCGGATGATCGACGAAGTCGCTTCCGAACGAGCTCCCGAAAGCTGGCAACGACTGCCGGGAATTCATCGCCTGTCGGCTCGTGAATTGGCCGTCGTCCGCGAAGTTTATCGCTGGCGCGAAGCCGAGGCCGCCGCAAAGAATCGGCCGATGCGAAAGATCCTGCGAGACGACCTGGTCCTGGAAATCGCGAAACGCCGTCCGACCAGCGAAGCCGATCTACTGGCCGTCCGCGACATGAATCGCCCCGAGTACAAGAAAGCGGCCGCAGCCATGCTGGCCTGCGTTGCCGAGGGGATGGCTGTCCCGAAGAACCAGTTGCCAGTGCTGCCGAAATCACTCGACGAAGAGAAGTCGCACGACGAGCAAGTCGTCGGTCAACTGTTGGGCCTCGCCCTGGCAAACCGGTGTGCCGAATTGAACGTCGCGATGGGCCTGATCGGTAAGACGGCCGACCTGCGGCACCTCGTCCGCTGGCATGCCTATGGCGAAAAAGAGGGTGAGCCGCCACGCCTCACCCAGGGTTGGCGAGCCGAAGTTTGCGGCGACCTGCTGACCGATGTGCTGAACGGCAAGATCTCGTTGCGAGTCGCCGATCCACAGTCGGACCATCCCCTGGTCTTCGAGCGCATTCCGGATGCGATTACGGAAGACCGAACCGACTCTGTCCAAGATCCTGCCTGAGTCCGCCAAAACGCCTTGGCGTCAATCCAAATATTGCGACGCAACATTCACTCTGTAAATGACTTGCGTCGTTGACAGAAGTTTGACAGAGACATGACGGACTCTTGACACTTCATTTCCGATCTTCGGTTAAAGTTCTCCCGCCTTTGGCATCACGTGGTCCGCACCTGATGGCCAAGAACGAAGTAAGGGATTACTTCGGCTGTCCGAGGGAACTCAAACCAAAGATTGGAACTTCATGTCCATCTCGACTCCGTCTCGTCGTGGTCGCAAGCACGCTCATCCGGAACATCCGGTGACGCAGCCCGCTGCGACTGCTGCCAATAAGCCTGAACCTGTTTGGGGTCCCTGGCTGCCTGATCGTCTTCGCCTGAACAACATCGACTGGATTGTTACCGGGTGGATGGTGGTCATGCATGCGGGTGCTTTGGCGGCACCGTTCTTTTTCAACTGGGAATCTCTGGCTGTTGCCTTCGTGATGCACTGGTTCACCGCCAGCATCGGCATCTGCCTGGGCTATCACCGCTTCCTGTCGCACAAGTCGTTCAAGCTGGCTTCCCCAGTCCGCTTCGTGACTCTGCTCGCTGGTTCGCTATCGGGCGAAGGTTCGCCGCTGGTCTGGGCTGCGACGCACCGCATGCATCATCACCGTTCCGATCAGGAAGGTGATCCGCATTCACCACTGATCACAGCGATCTGGTCGCACTTGAACTGGATGTTCGTCAAACGAACGCCCGCTCAACAGCAGGCTCAGTTCAAGAAATACATTCCGGATCTGGTCGGCGATCCGATGCTGCAGTTCTTCGAAAAGACCTATTTCCTGTGGCTGGTCGCCTCTGGCGTCGCCATGTATGCCATCGGCGGCGTCCCCATGCTGCTGTGGGGTCTGTGCATGCGAGTCGTAATGGTGTACCACGGGACATGGTTCGTGAATTCGGCCACTCACATCTGGGGCTACCGCAACTACGACGTTCGCGACGAAAGCCGCAACCTGTGGTGGGTCGCCATCTGGGCGTATGGCGAAGGCTGGCACAACAACCATCACGCTCACCCGAGTGTCGCTCCGGCAGGACATCAGTGGTGGGAACTCGATCCCACCTGGTGGTCGATCAAGACGCTGCGTTTCTTCGGCCTGGCGTACGATATTAACGATCGCATCCCAATGAAGACGACTGGCCGAGCTCCCGCTGCAGAAGAAGCCGAAGCCGAGACGGAACTCGTCCAAGTCGCTTAGCCTTGCTCGTGAAAAGCTGATTTCCAAAAGACTTCCGAGGTCACATCGACTTCGGAAGTCTTTCTTTTTGACTCGCTGCCGTGATCACTACAACCGGAGCATTCACACAAATCCGCACTTCCGGCACGATTGGGGAAACCATCGACCCCCGCGAAATCGTTTCCGATAAACGATCTGTTGCCCATGGTGTAGTCGGAATCCCCGGCTTCGCCTGCAGCAGGAGGTGGCCGGATGAAGTGCAAGTCGGCAGTCATGCTCGTGATCGGGATCAGCTTGGCCGTCTCAGGATGTACCTTGGGCCGCGGGGGCAACTGCAATTCCGGTCTGTTCTGCAGCGACTGCGTTCCTCCCTGGGTTCCCACGCCGTGCTACTGCCAGTGCGTGGACGATCTGGTGGTGTGGGAGACGGGTAAGAACTGCGGAATTCATGCGTTGGCCCGCTACCAACGTCAGTGCCGGCAGAAACTGTCTGCTGATTTCTCAGCGGGGTTTGTTCACGCCTACATCGATCTCGCAGAAGGACGCGGACCACTGCCACCAAGTGTCCCGCCATCGTGCTACTGGCAGGCCTACTACCGCTCTTGCGCGGGGAAACCAAGAGTTGAAGAGTGGTATGCCGGCTATCGGGTCGGTCTGGGTCAAGGCCTGCAGAGCGGCGTGTCGCAGTTCCGCAGAATCGACGTCCGGACATTCGACTGCAACGGCGAACCTG
>DASYEA010000435.1:0-10452 GCA_036499265.1 Schlesneria sp.
GTTTCAAGATCAGCACAAACGACATGGGATAGCTGTTTGTATTGTCTTGAACCATGTATTGTTCGAACGGTGACAACGGCAGAGGAAACAACCCTTGCGTCGCATCGGCCGAATTTGCAGATTGTGGCAGTTGATCAGCGAATCCATTCATCGATCAATGTCTCCTCGGACCTAGTTGTCGGTGAAGGGGAGAGGGTTGGTCATCAGGGACTGCATCGCCTGCAAGGTCCCCTTTATCGACACATTGGCTGGCCCGAAATCGTCAGTTGCGGCTCGTTCTCTGGTTGATGGTTTTCCATTCACCCATGTCGCTCAAAATACGACTTTTGTTGAACGCGATACTCTCGATTACATTGCATCAACAGTGACCTCGCTTTCGCGAGGTCACTGCCAGCAGTCTTGCATCATTTCTGAGGAACGATTCGCTCTTCCTGGAATTCTTCCGCGTGATTCACCAGGACCATTCCCGGCTTTGGATCGATGCGGTACGAAATCTCTTTGCCCATTGGCAGCGTGTAGTACTGGACTTCCGTATCGCTGCGGCGGCGCCAGGTCAGTGCGTAGGGGACGCGATACTCGTCGAAATCACCCGGAGCCAATGTTCGGGACTTGCCCCAATCGGTGTAAGGACCTTTCACTTCGTAGGTGACTGCTTCACCGGAGTCATTCGAGACCATCACGCCGGGCAGTTGATACTGAACTACCAGGTGTTTCTTGCTCCAGTCCATGGCATCCATTCGCAAGGGGACACCATTCATCACCACGTCGTGAACTGCGTCTGGCTTAACCCCTTCCAGGAGACGAGCGGCTTCACGAGCCTTCAGCACTGCAGCCGTGAGCTTTGCTTCTTCGACATGCGTGTTTTCGGGGACGTATCCGGGGGCAAATGACCACTTGGATTTGATGTCGAATTCGCCAATCTCGGCAAACTTTGGTCCACGTCGAACGAATCCGTTCTTCTTGACGTAAGGAGCGTAGTCACGTGTGATGCTGAGATCGAGTTCGCCGACCTGAGTCCACCTGGTTTCTCCCGTACGTCGCATCGAGACGTGCAATGGGACCGATGTCAGAGACAACGTCAATGGATTGCCGGGTGGCTGATCCAGCAATTTGGGTCCGGTCGAAGGCTTCGGATCAAGCAGGTGGATTGGGTCACGCAACTGGAAGTCGACGTTCATTTCCACGTCTTCGCCAAACTTCTTCAGGTCAGGAATCATTTCCTGCAAGAATTCGCGATCGGCCAGAGCGTGATATTCTTTCGGTGTGAAGTCGAAGACGTTAAATCGATTCACGCGTCCCGTCATGATCAGTTGGCTCCAGGCAGGAACGACAGTTTCAGCAACGTCGATTTCAAGCCCGGTCTTGATCACTGGAGGGAATTCGGTTGGGGCAGGGTAAGTCGTCATCTTGAAGTCTTTGGGAATTTGTCCCAGTGTTCCCAAGATCACGCCAGAGACGATCGTAACACCGTCATTGTCGATGATCACTTCTTCTGGATATGTCTTCATTCTAGGCTGCCAGATCGGCATTGCGATCTGTCCAACGCAGGTGATTCGATTAAAGATGACTTCATTCAACTTCTTTTCGAAGTTCTGAATCATCCCTGGAACGCTATTCATCACCTGGCGTTCGAACTCGCCCTTCTTGTTGTAGATCCCGTCGACCAGTCCATTCGAGACTTTGCCATTCAAGAACGGCAATCCGCGAACGTGGACGTCATTGGGTTGTGTCACGTACCAATTGTCGTTCGGAATTTGGAAGTCCATCCCGGTCAGGTTCAGTTGCACCTTACGATCAATGACCGTCGGACGGCATTCGATAGTCAACCAGACCGGAGCCCGATGCCCGATCACGACATTCAACGGGCCGGCAGTTGCGGACAGCAGTAGCTTGCCGTTGAGCTGCGAGTTGTTAACGGTCATCGTCAGATTACGCAGGCCAACCTGCATCACAAGGCGATTCGGTGCCATGGGGACGATTCGCAACCGTTCGACATGCCCACTATAGTGCAAGCCTTGCAACGCCACGTCGATTGGCAAGAAGCCACCGACCTTGGCGCTTTGATAGACACCACCGACATAGCCGGTGACAGGCTTCGTAGCCAGCTTCTCGGGTGCCGAAAAACAGAGAGCTTCGAGGACATCTTTGCAGACGCGGAAGCGGACGGCGCGAGGCATTTCGGCCCCGGGAATAAATGGCAGTTCGGATTCGTGTCCGTTGTTGTAACCTTTCGGCTCAACCCAAGCCATATCTTGCTTTGGCTCTTTGCTGGGGTCGAGCATCCAGTCTGTCAGAGCGGTTTGTGTGAAAACCACGTTGCTCAAATCGTGAGCTCGCTTCGTCACTTCGGTGAAGTGGGCTTTTCCACCAGCCGCGTTGATGGCGGTGACCATATCTGTCGCGATATGCGGTGCCACCAGCGGATCGCTGGAAGCATGAAACACCCAAGTTGGAATTCCAGCAACCAGTGGCGCGTCGGCAGGATCAGCCATGGCACTTACGGGAACCAGTGCAGCCCATCGGTCTTTCGTTCGCGCGGCAACCTTCCAAGCTCCGCTGCCACCCATCGACAATCCGACCAGGCATTCACGCTTCTTGTCGACGCTGTAATCGTTCTCGACAGAGTCCAGCATTTTCAAAGCTCGCTCTGAGTCTTCCGGCTGATCGGTCCAGCCACCCAGCACGCGACTTTGAGTGTCTTCACACTGTGGGAACACAACCAGGAATGGATACTCTTCCAATCGCAGTCGGATCGAAGGAGCCATTCCCGAGACGAGTTGTGATCGTCCGTCGGTCCCACGATTGCAGGCACCGTGCAGAAACAGAATGACGGGCCATTTTTTATCGGGAGTATAATTCGCGGGAACGAATACCACGTATTTGTGGTCTCCGTTCGCGTCAGTGAGCACCCGGTTGACAAATTCCCCCTGAGCGGCGGGCTGTCCCGGGGCTGCAGCAACTGGCGAGACCTGCGCGCGAACTTGTCCGGCGGCAACCAGACACCCCAGAACGGCAAGTAGCAGCGATCGAGATCGCAAGCCGAACGTGACGGCCATAGATTCCTCCCTGAAGTTGGCCCAGTTGCCTGGCAGCGTTTCCATCCTGAAAGCGCATGGGCGATGATATCTGCGAGATCAAACTATCGGTGGTGTATCGGCTACACACCCTGCCATCCCTATTGCCTGATTAGTCCTTAAAGAGCATTCGCTGATCAACACGATGCGCCAGCCGGTGCATTCGTTAAGGTCGATTAATCTTACGAACTCGCAAGATGGCGTTCGGCGGTGCCGTGGCAAAAAAAGAGCTCGGTCTCGACGAGTCGAGATCGAGCAAGCAGCACTAACTCAATGCGGGAATTAACCCGTCACAGAGAATTCGACCACGGCGGGTCTATTGGATTGGCTGGCGAAAGCCGCGTGGAAGTCCGTTAAGGAGCATCAATGGCCTGTTCTCAGGCTGGACAGGCGATCAACACAGGATAGATCTGCATCGGTGTGTGATGAACGATGAGCGTTTCAAATCCAGCCAACTTAAGAAGAGCACTCACATCATGTTCTGTTCGTTGGACATGGCTGAGGCCGAAGGTCCTCTTCAGAAATGGGCCTGAGTTGTAGCGATCAACCAAGCCGTGGGTGAGTAGCCGACCTGAGGACTGAATGACGTCCCTCATCGCCGTCAGAAGCTGGAGTGCTTGCTCATCTGTGAGATACTCCAATAGACCGACGATCTTGACGACATGGGGAGAGACGTCCGGCAAGACGCGGCGGATTTCGCGTGCGTCTCCCTGCACGAAGTTCACAGAATTCTGCAGCCCGCGTTCGGCAGCGCACTGACGACCAAATTCGAACGCATCTGAATCGAGATCAATCAGCGAGATGCGAACGTTTTCCGATCGTATACCCGCGCGAACCACGGCATCTTGCAAATGTAATCCTGGTCCCGCACCAATACCGAGTAATTGGATCGCGGCTTCATTCTGATAGGTTTTTAGTAGCTCGGTGAGCTTGGCAGTCACCAGCTTTCGACGATTTCGCGTTCCCATCGAGATCGGGTTGTATCGCACAGCCATGCGATCCATCCAATCGACGGGCGTTCGGTTTTCATAAACGATATTCATCGAGCGCCAGCCGCCAGGACGCACGAGAGATTCTTGAATCAATGGACTTTGGCTGCGGTTGGCCATGCGCTTCAACATGCTGACTGGCAGCAATCGATTGCGCAGCGGATCTACGACAGTCTTCAGTATGGCTTGCGCGACAGGCATCACTTCGAACTGCAATCCGTCAACTTCGACAAATCTCATTGCAGAACTCCTGATCGTTCGATTGCGGCCGAAGCAGTGAGGGCCTGGCAATAGTTGCCGGTACAAAGACGAAATTATCCGTCCGCCTGATCTACGGATGCGCATCAGTTATCGACGGAATCAACAATCCGGGTTCATCCGTTTCGCCCCGACGTCGCCAAACCTTCAATCGAAAGAGTTGAGGGCTAATGCACGACGACAATTCTTACCGACCATCAACAATTGCGACTTTAAGCCGAATATCCTTCAGAAATTTCCTGAGACGACAGGAAACTCGCAAAGCGGAAGAAACTGCCGGTCGAAAACAACTACAGAGGAATTTCCCACATTAGTCCAGTTAGTCGATAGTCCCTTGGACTAGGGATCGCCTTGTCGCGAATTCCTTCAATGGTAATTGGCAGCGTCCATCGAATTTTTATTCATCAATTGAGCGTATCGCCGATGGAGCGGCAAATTATCCATTTTGGAAGAGGGGAATGGCGTGGAAGCCACCCAGCAAATCGAGACGCTGTTCATCGAAGCCGACGCAGGCATCGAACAGCAGTGTCGTTTGCTTGATTCCACACTCTGGGCAGACCTGCCACACGAGAACCTTGGCAGAGTATTCGCCGACACCGCTCTGGCTCACGAATCAAAAATCTCGCTGGTAACCTCCTCGGTAACATTCACCTACGGCCAATTGCTTGCTGCGGCGATCGAGATCCGCGATCGACTTTGGGAAAGTCCATCGTTCGCGTTAGGTTCGAGAGTGTTGCTGCTATTGCCGAATTCTCGCGAATACATCGCAGCCTACTATGGAACAATGCTCGCGGGCGGCGTCGCCGTTCCGCTCGCGCCCAAGATTGAGCGAACGCAATTCGAGTCGATTCGCCACTCCACCGCAGGACGAATCGTCATCACTCAATCTCGAATTGCCAAGGGATGGACTGAAACATTCGCCAAGCCCATCAACGATCCCGTCGAACCACTGGCAATCCCTGTTGGCCTGGCTGCAATCATGTTTACTGGCGGATCGTCGGGCACACCCAAAGGGGTGATGCTGAGCCATCGGAACCTGATCGAGAATGCGAAATCGATTCAGCAGTATCTGGAGATCGACTGCGAAGATCGTCCATTATGTTTGTTGCCCTTCTATCACGCATTTGGAAATTCGGTACTTCAGTCGCACATCTTGGCCGGGGCGCAACTCGTCTTGGACGGAAACGCGACCTTCCCAGAAACGCTCGTTGACGCGATCGCCAAGTACGGGGCCACGAGTCTATCCGGAGTGCCGGACTTATTCCGCTTCCTGCTGGAACGCTCATCACTCGGCAAGACAGAGTTGCCTTCGCTGAAGTACATGGCGGTCGCTGGCGGTGAGTTGCCACACGAACTTGCGATAGATGTCGCGGCCAAGATCGCGCCGTCAAAGCTGTTCGTCATGTACGGACAGACCGAGGCGACTGCGAGGTTGGGCTTCGTTCCACCGCAACTGCTATCCGAGTTGGGACGCAGTTGCATCGGACGCCCGATTCCAAATGTTGAACTGGAAGTTTTCGACGAATCAGGTACTGGTGTTGCTCCGGGAGTCATCGGCGAGATTCGAGCTCGCGGCCCCAATATCATGCTGGGTTACTGGCAAGATGCGGCGCTGACCAGCGAAACCCTGCGCGGTGGATGGCTTCATACTGGAGATCTGGGAACCGTCGACGATGGCGGCTGGATCTACCATCGAGGACGCCGTAACGCGCTGATCAAAATCGCCGGCTATCGAATTCACCCGTCCGATATCGAAGACTTCGTGACGCGCAACCTGCCGGTCGAACAGGCCGTGCTGGTCCCTTTCGAATTGCCCGCTCTGGGAACTCGCCTGGCACTGTACGTGCGGCCCAAAGTGAATGCCGTGGCCTTCAGTGCCTTTGAAATCCTGGCGCGATGCCGGGCCGAACTTCCTCGTCACATGATCCCGGACGAAGTGCAACTTCTCGACAGTTTTCCGTTGAACGATGCCATGAAGATTGATCGCCCGCGATTGATTGAGATGGCAGCGGCCGCAGCAGCACAACGACGAAGAATTGCCTGACGACTCATTCTATTTATTTATGAACGAAAAAGGTGGACGACATGGCCAATTCAATCACCGACAAGATCCTCACATTCCTGATCGACAGCACCGGGGAGGCAAGCTTGCAACCAGACACCGATCTGCTTGCATCGGGCCTGCTGGACTCGCTCACGATGATGGATCTGGTGGTGTTCGTTGAGATGGAATTTCAGCAGCGAATTGCGGTCGAGGACATGCGTCCGGAAATGTTCCGGTCCGTAGGAACGATCGCCCAATTGATCGAGCGAATGGGCTTTGCACCTTCGCAAGCAGCTTGAGTCGAAGCCCGACGCTTTATTGAGTTCCAAGGATGGAGTGCTGGTTCAGCGTGCCAGCAGTTAGTTAAGGAATCGACGAATCGCCTGATACCACCGGAACTGGGCCATGTGGACATACCTCAAAGAGCGCTTCTCGCGGGTCTACTACCCGACGAAGCCCGATCAGATACCACTCACTGAAGTGGGGTGGAGCAATCTGGTCTACCTGGCAGACAGCCGCGCACATCGAGACCCGACGATGGTCTGGGGAACGAGCGTCGAACTCGAACCGATGGATGAGTTTCTGGCAGCTCAATCGAAAAAATCCAGTGCGATGATTTCGATCGTTCACGTTCTGATCAAAGCGGTTAGCCAATCACTGATCGAACATCCCGAATTGAACCGCCGCGTTGTTGGACAGAAGATCTATCCCTATGAAGGGGTCAGCATCGTCGTCCCGATCCGACGGCCGTCCGATGGTCTAGTCGACGTTGTCTTTTTCAGAGACACAAGTGCGCTACAACTGACAGACGTCGCCGCACGCATGTGGGAAGAGACTCGTAACCGAGCCCTCATCGTTGCCAAAGAACGCCAACTCGAAAAGGCCCGCCCGCGGGACAAATGGCGAAAAAAGCTCATCGCCAGCTGGCAACTTCGAATCATCAAGCGAGCCGTCACTTTTGGTTTCTGGGTCACGAATAGCTTCCGCTTGCCTTCATGGTCGCCCTGGGGGAAAGAGATGAATGGTGCTAACGCCTTCGTCAATTTTCTGGGGTTCCCCGGCGCGCCTCCAATGGCTTCCTATAAGCCCAGCAGTTTGCCAACGAATTCGTTTAGCGTCAGTGTCACGATGGGGGCCGCCGAGCAGAAGCCAGTCGTGCATGACGGCCAGATCGTGATTCGCAAAGTCGCTCCGATTTTCGTTCGGGTCGACCATCGACTGGTCAACGGTCATCAAACCGGAAAATTCATCGCCACACTCCGATCGCACTTGTTGAATCCGGCCAGCTTGCTGGAATCAAAAGAAGATGATCTGGTCGCGGCTGCTTAATCCGTCAACGAACCTTGAATATTACAGTTCTGCATCATCTCACTAGACAGTGACGTCGCGCTGGCGTCAGAAAGACAAGGCGATTCATGGACGTAAAAACTTCGACGTTCGCCATGGGTTCTCTCCCTTTGGTTGTCGAACCCAAAGATGTCAACGCGCCCAGCACGACATCGTTGATCGACTGGATTGAAGGCAACTCGAAATGGCTGGATGCCAAGTTGCTGATTCATGGTGGCGTTCTGTTGCGAGGCTTCGCGGTCTATGAGTCCGCCGAGTTCCAGCAGGTTGCTCAGTCGCTGATTCCCGAGTTGAAGCCATACGTGGAAGGTCAGTCACCGCGAACGAAGGTGATCGACAAGGTCTACACTTCAACAGAGTATCCTGCTCAGTATTCGATCACGCTGCATAACGAACTGTCTTACGCCAAGGCACCGCCTCGAAGAATCATTTTCTACTGCCACACTCCTTGCCCCGTTGGTGGTGAAACCCCAATCTCGGACTTCCGCAAAGTCTGCGAGACCATGCCGCCCGATCTGCGTTTGAAGTTCGAAACGCTTGGTGTGAAGTATGTCAAAAACATGCATGCCAGTACGAACGGCCTGGGTAAGTCCTGGATGGATCACTTCGAAACATCGGACAGGGACAAGGTGGAAGGGTATCTGAACGAAAACGAAATCGACTACGAGTGGACTCCTGAAGGAGTCTTGCGCACGATCTCGATTCGACCTGGCGTGTTCCAGCACCCGGAGACGGAAGAGAAGCATTGGTTCAATCAAGCGAATCTGTGGCACGTTTCCAACTTCGATCAACGACGCCGCAATCAATTGTTACGCCTGTGCGGTGAAGAAAATCTGCCGACCCATGCCTACTTTGGAGATGGGACGCCGATTACCGATGAAGAACTGAATGAAGTCCGCAAGGTGATGTGGGACAATGCGATTTCGTTCCGCTGGGAACGTGGCGATGTCCTGCTGCTGGACAACTATCTGGTGGCCCATGGTCGCAACCCTTATGAAGGGCCGCGGAAGATTCTGGTCGCGATGGGCTGAGATGGAACCGAGCCCGGTTGAGAAAGTCGGTTGAATGCCGAGCGGTGACGCGGAATCATGTCGTTCGATTTCGTCGAGCGACCCGCGCACCCATCGGATGGACCGGACCTGAGAATGCCAGAGCCTTTATCACAGTTGGACTACTTGCAGCGAATTCTGACGGCCCCCGTCTATGACGTCGCGATTGAATCTCCGTTGGAGCTGGCCCCAAAGCTGACTCAGCGACTGGGCTGCCCTGTCTGGTTAAAGCGCGAAGATTGCCAGCCCGTGTTCAGCTTTAAGTTGCGCGGTGCCTACAACAAGATGGCTCGATTGTCGTCGAAAGAACTGGCTCGCGGAGTGATCTGTGCGTCGGCCGGCAATCACGCTCAGGGGGTCGCCCTGAGTGCGGAACGCCTGGGCTGTCGGGCCGTCATCGTCATGCCCGTGACGACCCCCAAGCTGAAGATCGACGCCGTGCGATCATTTCGAGGCGAGGTTGTCCTGCATGGGGATAGCTACTCTGACGCGTACGCTCACGCAAGCGAACTGGCAGCAGCGCACAACTACACATTCGTCCATCCTTTCGATGACCCCGATGTCATCGCAGGGCAGGGGACTGTGGGAATGGAAATCCTCAGGCAGCATCAGCATCCCATCCACGCGATCTTTGTCGCGATTGGTGGAGGCGGCCTGATCTCTGGCGTGGCAGCTTACGTGAAAGCCGTCAGACCCGACATACGGATCATCGGAGTTCAGATGACCGACTCCGACGCCATGATCCGCTCGGTGAAAGCGGGACGCCGGGTCGCATTGCAAGATGTGGGGCTATTCTCCGACGGGACTGCTGTGAAATTAGTGGGCGAAGAAACATTCCGCCTGGTTCAGGATCTGGTAGACGACTTCATCACAGTCGATACCGATGCCGTTTGTGCTGCGATCAAGGATGTGTTTGAGGACACGAGAAGCATTCTTGAACCCGCAGGAGCCATGGGGGTCGCCGCCATCAAGCAATATGTCGCGAGACATGGAGTCCAAGATCAGTCGCTGGTAGCAATCACCTGCGGGGCCAACATGAACTTTGACCGTCTCCGGTTTGTGGCCGAGCGAGCCGAAGTCGGTGAAGAGCGAGAAGCGTTGTTCGCCGTGACGATACCCGAACAGCGAGGAAGCTTCCGTAGGCTTTGCGAAACGATCGGATCGCGCAGTGTGACCGAATTTAACTACCGGATCTCAGACGAACGGGAAGCCCACGTTTTCGTCGGTCTCGCCACGACGAACCGCGGAGAAGCCGCGACGATTGCGAACTCATTTGCCGAGCAGGGTTTCTCGGCCGTCAACCTGACGGACGACGAACTATCGAAGCTCCACATCCGTCACATCGTCGGCGGACGGAGTGGACTGGCAGGGGATGAAAGGCTGTATCGATTCGAATTTCCAGAACGGCCGGGCGCATTGATGCGGTTCCTTTCCAACATGCACCCAGACTGGAATATCAGCCTGTTTCATTATCGCAATCAGGGAGCCGATTTCGGCCGCGTCCTGATCGGGATTCAGATCCCCAGCGACGAGAAACAGTCATTCCAACAATTTGTGGACGGGTTGGGATACCCCTGGGTCGACGAGACGGACAATCCTGCCTACCGTTTGTTTTTGCGATAAGTGGGATCAATCGATCACGAGCAATTCTCTTGGGAGGGCGAGGCTCCTGCCGAGCCGCGCTTGTCGAG
>DASYEA010000436.1:0-4345 GCA_036499265.1 Schlesneria sp.
CAACACTGTCGGCAGCACGGCGTAGAAACAGAACAGGACCCCACCCAGGAATAACACGATGCTCATGGGCAGATAGGTATAGATGTACTTGCGTTCGTGCGGATACAGGCCGGCGGCGATAAACAGCCACAATTGATACAGCACCCATGGGCTGGCGACAATCAGACCGGCGACGAATGAGACCTTCATGTAGGTCACAAACGCCTCCTGAACATTCAAAGTCACCGGTCGGCTCATCTTATCGATTTCGGATCGGAACTGCAGAAACGCCTCTGACTGGGCGTGCAATGTCAGCGTCCGCTCCTTCAACACTTCCGGAGGCGCTGGATAGCTATCGGGTGCCGCCTCGTGCAGTTGATCGGCCAGCTCAAACGCGGGAATCTGCAGCGAGATGGTGCGACGGGCTTCCGGCGTCACCAATGGAGCATTCTCTGGAAGATTGGCCGCGGATGTATCGGGCGGTAAAAACCAGCCCTTGATCGAATCCCAAAAGGTAACCCCCTTGACGTTGTCATCCACCTTGGCAACGAAGTTCGCTCGACGCAGGGCTGCGTCAACCGGCTGGCGGATCAGCCGGACCAGGTTCTCGCCGTACATCAACGCCAGAATGACACAAATGGACAGGCCCAGCAGAGCCCGGATCAAATGAGTCCGCAGCACTTCCAGATGCTCGCCAAACGTCATGGTCGAGTCGTCAAACAGATCTTTTTCGGTCGCCATTGGGGTCTCTCCGATTGCGCAGTCGCCGCATCTTGAAGCAGCCACAGAGCGGACGCAAGCCGAGTACAAGGAGCTGAACGGATGAGTGCCGCGAATCAGTTCAATCGCACGGATTGCGTCGACTGTGCGGTATCCACTCGGAAGGCCCGGCAATCTGGCCAGACAGGTGAGCGGGACAGCTAGATTCTAAGCGATCCGCCAGCTTTGTCCAGCCGAGAACGATTTCAGGGTCGTAGTGCCGACTAGGCGACCGGGGGCGACGCCTGGTCGTCTGGCGACTTCAGATTGTCGATCCGGACGGCGTTTCGTAGTATTCGATGGGGAGTTGAATCATGGAGCCGAGTGAAAAAAGTGCCAGACTGATTGAGGCTGCGAGTGCAATCTTGAATTGCGCCCCCGATCGTCAGTTGAATGCTGTGGTCCTGAACAAGGCCCTTTTCTATTTGGATCTGGCGTCGTTGCGAGACCGCGCATCCACCGTGACTGCGAACTCGTATATCGCGATTCAGCAAGGCCCCGTTGTGGCAAGATACCCCCAACGGCTGATCCAAGTTCTTGAAACACAGGGTATCGCACGGCAGCTAAGTGAGTGGAACGGCAGTAAGCCGATCGTGCTTGAGAACTGTCCTGAGCACTTCATCTATTTGGATTCGGACGCAATCGCTTTGATTGCGAAGGTGACTGGCTACTTTTCCGATCTGACTTCTCGTGCTGCGGCCGAATACTCCCACGACAATCCTGGCTGGCAAAGTGCTTGGAACACTTACCGAAGGTCCGGCCGACCTGCTCCGATCAACATGCGAGTGGCCATGCAGCAGATCATTGAAGATGATCCTTGGGTGGAAACGCCATTGATTGACGAAGATGAAATTCTCGCGGCGGCCGATGCGGATTTGGGAGAGGATTGGTGACAGACTACGCTCCGGAAGACGGCAAGTGGCAAATCGGCGAGAACGCCACGCTGCTTGCTGATTTGCGGTCGCGAACGTCTCCCGAGGACTATGAGGCCGACAAGTTGGCCCTGAAGATCTTCCTTTGCAACTATTTCTCTTCGGGTGGCTGCGCCACTGCTCAGGGAGCCTCGATTTCACCCGTTAAGGCGACCCCACGCGGAGGCAAGGTGTTGAAGGTCAGGTGGGCGTATCCGAGGTGTGGAAAAAGCGGGAGCATGCGACTGGTCGTCGTCGCCTATTGCGATCAGAAACGAGTCTACATTGCTCAAGCCTTTGATCGTCGGCAGAATCCCTCTGACGCCGATATTGAGGACGCCATCGAGGACTTGTAGACGCCGTAAGACGTTCAAACTGCTCCGACCGTTGGTCAATTTGAAAGCGAGGCGTTACGAGCATCATATCTTTGCCTTCGCCTCGTTGAAGCAGTTGGGCTAGGAAAGCGACCCGACCTCCATGCGTTGAATCAATCCCTCCTCAATCGAGAAACGATGACCGACGCGATCATCGGCAAGAATGGTTCCCGCCGTGTCGCGCACGACCTGATGCACTTCGACCAAGATCCGTCCGGCGTCCTCCGGATGAAAAGAGAGCGGCTCCACATGCGGGTTGATCTCGCTCCACTGCTCTGTCCAGTAAGCACGAACATCTTCCGGCCCGCGGACAAAACCCCCTTTGAACGCTCGCGGCCAAGCCACATCCGGCGTCATCAGGGCGAGAGCAGCATCAATGTCCCGTGCGTTGAAAGCCGCATAGGCCGCGCGGAGCAGTTCGATGTGTGCTGAAGAGATCTCTGGTGGTACGTTTGGCATAGTCAATACGATAATTTATGGCCTGGGTGAAGCGAAAATGAACGAGAACCATCGTCCGCATCGTCGAGCCATTGCCGGAAGTCTCTTGTGCGTGAAGAACAGTAGTGGCAGCAACAGCAGAAAACAGAGGATCGCGAATGAGAGGAGCCCCAAGAGGTATGCCAGTCCAATGACTTGGACGATTGAGGCATAGGTCAGAAGTTCCACTTTCCGTTCCAGATCACGAATGCGCGTCGACTCTTCCGGGTTCACAATCGCCACCTGGATCTTAAATTATGAAGAATTCGGGTGCCGTGATACTAACAACACTGCAGGAATCACGATATCCGTGCAACACCCGCTCAAATGAGCAAGTGCTCGACCCCTGCCCTTTCACCCAACATACGAAAGAATGGAAAACTCGCTCTCAGCAAACACAAATCCACCGACTTCGTTCATCCCCATCTTCTGATGAGCCCGCAGCGAAGCCACGTTGTCGCGTCGGATGAAGAGAATCCCTTCACGCCCCGGCAAGCAGCGCCGCAACTCCGCGAACATCGCCTGCGCCAGCCCGTTCCCCCGCTCTTCAGCGGCGACACAGATGGGGCCGTACACATAAGCATCGGACGTGCCCGGGTAGGCCGCAAGCATCGCATTGACCATCGGAACATCAGCGGCCATCGCTCGCGAACCGGTCATTAGAAAGCCCACAATGCGACCGTCGCGGCGAGCCACAATCAACGGCATCTCGCGCATCATGTCGGCGATTCTGACGCGAGAGATACTTGCGGAGAGCATCCCACCACGATCAGCCTGATTCGCCGCTTGAAGCTCCACAATCCCATCCAGATCGCCCTCAATGGCGCGGCCAACTTCGACTTCACCAGTTGTCATTGCCGATCTCTTTCGACGACTAACTCACCGTATCACAGCAGAAATGCAGCAGAGGTGGCCGAATTACTTCGGTGGTTCCACTCTGCAAAACACTGACCGATGCGCATTTCCGATGAAAAGGTCGCTGTCGACAAGCCGACCTCGCAGATATTTGTCGGCGATCACGTGCAGGCGATCGTGCTCCTCAGGACCTCCAGTCAAAGGTCCAGCGGTCATCCCTCCAATGGATTTGATCAAGTAGGTCACATCCGGTTCGCTCGTCGCTGATTTCACCACGAAGTCGGCCTGACTGTCGTTCTTCGTGTACAGAACGTAGATCGAAGCCGTCGACTCGGTCGGTTCGACCCCAGAAGGAAACGGGACGAGTTGAGTCTGGGGAGGTTCCACACGGACGAATATGGGCTCATGCGCACGCGCGATGGTACGATCACCTTCCAGTAGCCTGTCTTGTTGATATTGATCAGCAATAACCATCTGGCGGTCGCGCTCCTCAGGAACCTCGGTCAACGGTCCAGCAGTCTTTCCTCCAATGGATTTAATCCAATGAGTCACACCTGGTAGACCGCTGGCCGCTTGCACCCAGAAGTCCGCCCTGTTGCCATTCTTCGAGTACAGGTCGTAGATCGAAGTCGGTTCGACACGAGGAGCAGATGAGCCGAATTCAAGTCGGGCAGGTTTCGCACTGACATATTGGGGCCGATCACCAGCGAACTCGGTATCAGCCATTCTCAATCGATCTTCCCAATAGGAATCAGCGATCACGGCCTGGTGATCGTACGCTTCGGGAACGCCGGTTAACGGTCCCGCGATCATGCCTCCGATCGATTTGATGAAATAGGATCGTTCTGCATGATCTCTTTCGTCTCGTACCCAACAGCCAGCGCGGCTGTTGTTCTTCGTATAGTGAACGTAGATCGAAGTCGGCCACTCGGTAGGATCGGCAGCAGGAGGAGTGGGAGGAGGAGACGGGACGAACTGAAAATCAGATGG
>DASYEA010000437.1:0-2714 GCA_036499265.1 Schlesneria sp.
ACAACATCAGCAACAGGAGCGGAATCGCTAGTGAACATTGCAATGACCCCCTCTGTCGAGACAGGCAATCTTGTCGTCGTTTCCTTGCCCTGCTTGTCTTTGGCCACCGTTATCACGTAGCACCGCAGTTCGCCTGTTTGCGGGTGGAAGGGGGTCATGTTCTTGCTGGACACTGACATCTCTTTCTCAGTCGAAAAAGCTTTGACGCGCCCCGTGTCGTCAAAGTCGATACGACCGAAAACCTTCGTTGGCTTCCAATCGAATTCGATCAAGTCGCTTTTCGCCACGACGGGTGCGGGGGCCGGTGCAGGAAGAGGTGCCGGAGGAATCGAAGTCGCACCGCTAGTGTGAGGGGCCTTGGTCTTGTCGCCACCAGTTGCCGCCATCGTGACTTCCTGAAGATCAAAGCGAAGCTTGGATTTCAGTTTCACAATTGGCAAGTCGTCTGTATTGAACTTTAAGTAGCCTTCCACCTCCAAGGCAATTGCTCCATCGCTCTTGGTTAATTCCGGCTTGTTTTTCTCACCCTGAAGGAGCAGCAGGATTTTCGTAGCGATGTCGGGGACGCCAGCTGAATCCTTCTCGAATTTGGCAATCACCCCTTCGGTCGTGGATGATAATTTGGCCGAGGTTTCTTTACCATTTTTATCCATAGTGACTTTGGAGACAACGCACCGCAGCTCGGCAGTCTGCGGATGAAACGGCGTGGCATTTTTGCCCGTTACGGAGATCCCTTTTTCTGCGGAAAACGCTTTCACGTGGCCCACGGCATCGTAGGTTATATGTCCAACGTTCTTCGCGGGATCCCAATCGAATTCGATGACGTCATCCGCTGCGGGCTTCGGTGCGGTCGGAATCTCGCGGAAATCAAACCTCGCGGCGGCTCCAAGCGGAATGGATTCCTGATTATCTCCATCCAGTTTCAGAGAACCTTCAATTTCGATGGCGATGACTTTGTCTGACTGCTTGATGCCGGACGCCCCCTGCAGCAGGAGCCGCACCTTTTGAACGAGTGCCAAAACGGGGATCTCATCGGTGATTGACGAAAGACCAATCACGATCGGCGGGACATTCACTTTCTTGCGAACTTCCTTGTCGTCGGTCCCCTTCGTGATGAGGAACACATCGCTTCGTAATTCGCCCTTGCCAGGGTGAAACGGCGATTGGAATGCCGTCTTAATGGCAGTGGTCTGAGCTTCTGTAAACTCAGTCACATTGCCGCTGCTGTCGTATTTCACCTGCGCGACGTTCGTCACAGACTTCCAACTTGCGGCGACCCCCTGGGGTGTCGAAGATTCGAAGATCGGAATGTGCATTTCCTGGCTTGTTCCAAAATATGTCGCCACATGCACACTGACGTATTTCGCCGGTCTTCCGTCGGGTGAAAGGCGGTTGAAGGTCTGGCAATCGTACGGAAGCCGAACTTCCATGACAGAGTCACTGATCAATCGTACTGCGGGCTCTGTTTCGAGTGGAGGAGGGGAGACGGCACTGACGGGAGTCACAGTAGCAGCAGTAGTAGTACTAGTTGTTGTTGTGGACGGAATACTTGGGGCTGGGACTGGAGCTATTGGAACAGGCGTGCCACTAATCGGATTGTCCGTTTGGTTCGGAGTGAGAACTTTTGTGCCCGCAATGACGCGAGTTCCTTGCAGCTTGAAATTCGCCCCCATCAAAAAGAAGCTGGCGCCAACTGGCTTTGATCCAATATTTGCCCGGACGTAACCAGGGCGTCCGGTCCAGCCATACAGTTGTGGAGCCTTCGTGAAGTTTCCGCTCGGTACCAGCACGCGAAACCCACCCATATCATTGGAAACCGGGACTTCGGTGCGAATCGTCTGCAGCGGGAGAGCGTGTTCCAGTTGTCGTGCCCGTTGCAACAGACGATGAACTTCGCCATCTCGATTCAATCCCGCGTCACGGACACACAATTGGGATAATTCACGGATTCGCTGGACCTCACGGCCCATCTGGACACCCGTGGTCGTCGAAGGCTTTCCTCGCCTGGTGTTCGTCAATACCTGCCAGTCACCATTGACATCCAAGATCACTTGGCGAAGAAATGCCGGAGCAACCATCAAAGCAACGCATTCGCGCGCCCCAGGTTCGATCTGTCGTTGCCGAAGCATGACATCTCGACGCGGACCGCCGGCCAACAAATCGCGAAAGGCGACGGTGAGATTTCCCTCGGTGGGCGGTGTCTGCACTCGTGGAAAGAATCGCCATCCGAAGGTGTCGTCGCCATGCGAGAATCCAACCACGGTGCGATTAATCGCCACGGTGTCAATGTCGAGTTCCAAGCGTCTGGCGAACTTTGCGGCCTGATCGATCCCAAGTCGTCCGGTAGAGACGGCCACCGCCATTGCCGTCTGCAGTTCGCGACTGCTGGTGAAGCGATCCCCCACGTTCTGATCCTGAGTCACGGGATCGATGTGAAAGGCATGGATTGGCCAGCGACATTGTACGTATTCGTTGAATAGCATGCGCGCCTCGATAGCGGGGAGGGGCACATGGAACTGATGACCTTCGACCACCAGACAATTGCAGCCTTTCGTGGAGGCAACGGCCTTCATATCTTCAGCCAACCGCTCATTCAGCAACGTCGCCTCGACGATGATCGCCCAGGCGAAGCATGCCGTCGGAGCTTCGGCCCCCTTGTGCAGGTCAATACCAACGGCCGGGCTTGTCAGGTCTCTAAAAAAGGCCTCGCGAAG
>DASYEA010000438.1:0-3990 GCA_036499265.1 Schlesneria sp.
CGTAAGCAAAGACTTCTTACGCTCGACTCCACGAGCGTCCGCCGCGCGCAATGTGAGCCCCGGAACCGCGAATGACAACCCGAGCGCAGCGGCCGATAGTTGCAGGAACTCGCGTCGCGAACGGGATGGTGTGTTCATGAAAAATCTTTCGATCAGCAAGTCGGAACTGATTTGGGTACCACGATCATTCAATGCCCCCAGCAGAATTCGGCCGAGTTGTACAACGTCCAGAAAATATCTTCGACGGCATTCTTACGAGCGTCACCGCGTCCGTCTTCCAACTGCGGCAACAACTGAGCTTGTTCTTCCGCCGTGGGATGTCGTGTCAAACAAACCAGGAAGCACAGGTCCAGGCATCCTTCGGCAGTCGGCGACAACCCGGCGATGCGGCCGGGGGCACTGAAAGGAGTACCTTCCGACCGGTCCTTGGCGAATTCTCCATTCATTCGCAACAGTGCCTGCGGGATGGTCCCCGAATGATCGGCCAGTTCGTCGTCCCCCAAGTCCCCATACTCTTTTACGAAGTTCAGTTCCTGGAAGAACCGGAACGTCCGGCTGGCCCAATGGGAGTTCTGATCGATGGTCTTCAGCGACGTGGCTTGCAACATCGCTCCAATCACCTGCTCAGGACGTAATCGTGTCAAAGGGAATGCGGCCCATGTCTGATCGATGACCGTTGATCGTTCTGGCGATTCGGATTCCGGATGATCGGACGACAAGCGGAATGCATGCGTGGCAGCGATGTTGGCGATCAAACGCTTCAGGTCGCAGTTGTGCTCGCGAAAGTCGCCTCCCAGGACATCCAGCAGATCGTCGTGTTGGCGTCCCGCTTCATTTGGGTTTGGCAAGTCGTCCACCGGTTCGATCCAAGGCTTGCCAAACATCAGTCCCCAGACGCGATTCACGATGGCACGTTCAAAACGACGATTGTCGGGATGAGTCAACCACGCCGCCAGTCGTTGTCGCTCGGTCCCCTCGGCAGGCATCCATTCCGAATGGAATGGCACTTCGGCCAAGACCTCTCGGTCTTCCAAAGTCTTTCGATCTTGAACGGTATACTTCTCTTTTCGATTGTCCTCGACACCGACCGGTGAAATGCTGACCTTGCTGAAACATGCCGCCAAGCCTTTGAATTGCCCCTGTTTCCAGTCCGCAAAAAAATGGTCATGGCATTGAGCACAATCGATGCGCTGGCCCAGAAATGCTCGGACCGTGCGTCCCGCGAGCTTGTCGACATCGACGCTTCCATCGTCGACCGCGGCCGTGATGAAGTTGACTTCAGGGACGCCGGTCCACAGCCCGCGATCGGCGATCATCTCGCGCACGATTTCGTCGTAGTGGCGATTCTTCTGAAGTTGCTCGCCCAGCCACGCCCAAAACCGATCGCGGCGAAAAACGACGAACTGCCCTTCGTCGGCCCCCACATAGACTCGGGCCAGCCGGCGAGCGAAGTAGTCTGAAAACCGTCGGTTCGCCAACAACCGTTCGACCCATCGCTCCATTCGATGGGGTTGGAGATCCGCTTCAAAGACGCGGATCTCTTCGAGCGACGGAACCGTCCCGTGCAACGACTGCGACAACCGCCTCAAGACCGTCAAATCGTCAGCCGGGTTGGCGGGGGTGATGTTGGCTTCGGCCCAGGTCTTGGCGAAGAGACGATCCACCTTGGCGACGACAGAATCGGCATCGGTCGTGATCCGCCCGTCGTCCACCGGCGGCCGTCGCATCACTTTTGTCCGAGCAGACGCCCCCACGACCATGAATATACCAATCACGACTGCCAACGGCAGCACGATCTTGGCAACAGGAAGGGGGAGCCGAGACATACATCAATTCCAGGAGTCAGGCAGCCGACTGGGTTTGTACCCGCCTTAACCTTCCCAAGGTGGAAAGCGATTTGAAAAACGAGTGAAGTTGATCCATCAGCCGCCGCTAGTCCACGATTCTACCTTGTTTACCCCTGACCAGCACAGAAAGTTTCATTGGACCGATTGCAACCGAGGCGGCATTCGTGGGGTAATGTAGAGAGATTGGACAATCGCTTGCCTGCTGGCTCTGAGCGAGGGTGATTGACAGGCAGTCGTTTCAAAACTGTATTGGGAACTAGACATCGTGATCCCGCCTTCGGCTGCAACGACGAACGAATCGGCTGACCCGGCCGAGAGTGAGTCGATCGAGTTTGCCGAAGTGGCAGGGCCAGACAGCGACGGCGCGATCGATGTCACGGATCTGGTGTCCGATCCCGAGGGGGCAACGTCCCCTGTCGAACTCGAATCCAATGCGATCGTTGTCGCCGAACCGGATGTCGTCGCCGAAGATTCTTATTTTTCGTTCGACTCATTACCCCCTTTCCCGCATTTGCTGCGCAATCCGCTCAAAGCGGGATATTGGGTATTCGAGGTGTTGTTTGGTGTCGTCAGCTTGTTTGCCTTGCTGGCATTTCTCGCGGCGATTCCGATCTTCAATTTTTTGGCACTGGGCTATCTGCTGGAAGCCGAAGGGCGTGTCGCCAGAACGGGCAAGCTCCGATTTGCCATGCCGTTGTTACCCTTGGCTCCCAAACTGGGGGGCATCGCACTCGGGACCTGGATCTGGTGCAAGCTGGTGCAAATCGTTGCCGATGCTGCGGGCGATGCAGAACTGATCGCACCAGGGTCAGGTATCGCGATCGCCTGGCGCATTGGACTGGCAGTGTTCGCCATCGGGGTCGCGATTCACCTCGTTCTCGCGATCGCTCGGGGTGGCCGCCTGGGTCTGTTTTTCTGGCCTACGCCGCTGAATGGTCTCTGGCTGGTTCGTCGATTGATGAGTGGCGACTATGCCCAGATGGCCGCAGTCGCCGTGCGAGAATTCATCGCCGCGCTGCGACTGCGGCACCACTTCTCCTTAGGCATTCGCGGCTTTTTTGGAGCGTTCGCCTGGTTGTTCATTCCGACTGCCTTATTCAGCGCATTGCAGGATACCTCGAAGCCGGGACAGGTTCTGGTGACGCTACTGGGTGGGGTGATGCTCGTCTGCGCTTTGAGCGTGGTCCCGTTCCTGCAGGCGCACTTTGCTGCTGAGCATCGGATAAAGGCGTTCCTCGACCTCGGCAAACTCTATTCGTTGTTTCGTCGAGCTCCCATCGTCCTTCTGTTGTCCTTGATCGTCATGTATGCGATGGCATTGCCGCTGTATCTGTTCAAGCTGTTTGAGATGCCGCAAGATATGCGCTGGATGCTGACTCCCATTTTTGTGGTGTCGATCTATCCGGCTCGCGTTCTGATTGGTTGGGCCTATTCCTGGGCCGACAGGAAACGCAAAAATGCCTGGTTGATCGTCAGCCTTTCGTGCGGCCTGCTGGTCTGGCCCCCCCTTGGTTTTTACGTCTTTATGCTGTTCTTTACCCCCGCTGTGGGTGCCGCAGGCCGAGCCGTGTTGTTTCAGCACCACGCCGTCTTACTGCCTTGGCCATTCTGATGCGTTCGTCGCCTGTGAGGCTTCCGATTGACCTCCAGCAGGCGGCGAGTATCTTTAGCGACAGTGCGGCGATCAGGACGGATATCAACTATGGATCTCAGGGATGGCTACAAGCGATTTGATCAAGAGTGACTTGCTGGATCAGTCCATTCTTTTTGCCAGACTCGCGGCCGCGGCTTATCTCGACAAATCGGTGATGAACGAACCGGGGCTCGATAAACTGCAGAATGAGTTGCGGCTCAATGAGCACAATTCAGAAAACAAGACCGATACGCAGGCCCTGCTCTGTCGTTGGAACAAAGACATAGTGATCTCGTTCCGTGGCACCGAGCAAAAGTTTGCGGACTGGGGGACGGATCTGAACGGTCGGTTGGTCAAAAACCCGTTCGGTGTGGGACTCGTTCACTCGGGGTTTCACGCGGCGTCTGATTCGGTCTATCAGCACGTCACGCGCTATATCAATCAGGTTCGAGAAGAGGGAACACGACTGTTTGTTTGCGGCCACAGCCTGGGTGGTGCATTGGCATTCAT
>DASYEA010000439.1:0-2851 GCA_036499265.1 Schlesneria sp.
AGTCGGCTTCCTTGGATTTGCCCAAGCCGCGGACCAGCGCTGTCAGTGCTTGCGGTCCGTCGGAACTACCGATTCGCCGCAGCATGAATTCGCGGAGCAATGGAATCGAAGGTCCCGACGAAAGCCCGAACGCTAATGCTCGTTCAGCATCGACCGTGGCCAGTGGTTCAGCGGCATACCAATACATCAGCGGCAAGTTGTGGTCTCCGGCATCTTCGGCATGAGCGGCCAGTGACGACAGGACTGACCAACGCTGATCGAGAGGCAGCTTCTGGACAGCCGAGGCGAGATAGAGTCGCACGACTTGCGATTTGTCATCACGCGCCATCGTGGCGAATTTGCTGAGTAAACTGTCGGTGACCGCGGCACCAGTATCGAGGCTCAGTTGCACCATCCATCCGCGAACGTATTCGCTCGGATCCGCCAGCAGCTTCTGAGTGATCGCCGCATCGATTCCCCCTGTCACCTGCAGAGCCCACATGGCTCGCAAACGACGAGTGTCATCCTCATGCCGGGTCGCAATCTCCACGAGTTTGGCCTTGGCGGCCGCGTCAATCGGCTTGGTCGCCGCTCGCTCCTGCAGCACGCGACGGCTGTGTCGGACGTACCAGTCGTTGGTGTTCAAGGTGAGTTCAGCAAGTTCCAGGTCGCTGAGCTTTTTCAGATCGACAGTCACCTTCTTCGGTTCACCGGCCGAGATCTTGTAGATGCGACCGTTGCTGCGATCGTGGGCTTTTACGTCGCCGGTGTGACAAGCTTGCATGTCATACCAGTCGATCATCCACGCCTGGCCATCAGGCCCATAACGCAGATTCAGGATCTGCGAAGCCCGGTCACCCGTCAACAGAAAATCGGGGCCGTGACTGCCGACATAGCCCGATCCGCGCGGCTTCAGGATGTCGACGTTCAGACGCTGGCCATGAATATTGTTCATGAAGATCTGATCGCGGTATTGCTCGGGCCATGCTCCGCCTAAGTAGATCATCGCCCCGGCATGTGCGTGGCCACCCCCGGCTTCGTCGGATCGATTATTGCCGCCGTGCGGATTGCCACCGATGTAGTGCAGGTGGTCGGCGATCGTCACGATGTCACGGAACGTATACGGGTTGAAGTGCTGTCCCGCTTGCCGCTGATAGCGGGCACCCTGAATGATGTGAAACAGATGCGGAATCACGCACGCGGTACAAAATGCCTGGCCACGGTCGTTAAAGTCGACGCCCCACGGATTACTGGTTCCGTGGGCAAAAATGTCGAAGGTGTGACGAGTCGGATGGTAACGCCAGATGGCAGCATTCAGTGGGACGCGCTCAGCATCAGGAGTGCCCGGCTTGCCGACGCGGGAGTGTGTGAACACACCGTGACATCCATAGAGCCATCCGTCCGGCCCCCAGATGAACGCGTTCAGCATTTCATGCGTATCCTGCAGACCCCAGCCATCCAGCAACACGACCGGTTCGCCATCGGGAACGTCGTCGCCATTCTTGTCAGGAATGAACAGGAGTTCTGGAGCAGCCCCCACCCAGACGCCGCCAAAGCCAATTTCCAGGCCGCTGACTAGGTTCAATCCTTCGGTGAAGACCTTGCGAGATTCCAACGAGCCGTTGCCGTCTTTGTCTTCGAAAATCAGGATCCGGTCACGGCCCTTCCCTTGTGCCTTGATCGGGTATTCGTACGCTTCGGCAATCCAGACGCGACCGCGATCATCAATCGCCATCGCGATCGGCTGCTTCACTTCCGGTTCGGCAGCGCCCACAGTGACCTGAAAGCCTTCTGGCACCTTCATCGCTTTAGCGGCTTGCTCGGCAGCAAGTCCCGAATGAGGGTACTCGTCCGCGATCATGCGCGAGAGTGTTGGGCGCGCCACGACGGGCTTGGTCGAATGGAATCGGAAATGGTCGAAATTCAGATGTCCCCAGGCGCCTCGATTTTGATCCACAAGGCGGATGAAGATTTCCTTGCCCGCCAGATCTTTCAGGTCCACGACGACCTGCTTCAGTTCTTCGCTGTTTTCACCGGAGGTCTTGAAGAAGGCTTCTCTGGTATCTTTGCGGACGAGTTCCACGCGAGTCGTCGCCGCGTCTCCACCATTAGCGAGGAATGATGCGAACGGTTGCGTGACCTTGAATGGAACCGAGGTCAACGTGCCGATTGGGGGGTCAGAAACTTTCTCGTAACCCCCGATCCAGAAGTCTCCCTTGTGAGCACTGCGCATGTCACCTCGACGGGCCGCAACCGTGTCCCCCTTAATCGGCTGCCCGGCAAAGGCTTCTCCTTCGGCCTTCCAGTCGTCCAAGGTTCCCTTCTCGAAATCCAAGTTCAAGACGCGGCCATCGGCGGCAGTCGCCTTAATCTCGTCGGCGTCGGGTTTCTTGTCTTGTGCCTGGATCGAATTGAGGCCAAGCATCAACAGGCTTACCAGTGGACAGAGCCAGCCGCAAACTGGTCGCGAAGTGATTGTCCGAGCGGACATAAGGGAAGCCTCCAGGTGATCAGTTGATGTCAGTTCAATGTCATTTTCAATCTGCAGGGTGCGTAGTATGCATTCCGGACACGATCTCGGGTAGTTCACCACGATTGCGTTCTGGCTTCAGCGCGCGGAATCATTGATGAAGTCACCTTGCTCTCTTCAGTTTCCGGGTTTGTGTACACTGTCTTTAGGCGGCTGATGTCATTTCAATCTTCAGGAGCGATCGATGGCTGTGTTCGGTGTCTTCATCAAAGAGAGTACTCAGGATCAGTCGCAGTTGGACATCTATACCTCCAAAGCTGGCCCGTCGCTGGCAGGGCATGCGGTGAAAGTTCTCGCGGCTTATGGCCCACACGCGACATTGGAAGGCCCCGGAATCGAAGG
>DASYEA010000440.1:0-2507 GCA_036499265.1 Schlesneria sp.
TGCTCGGGCAACGTGTCGTTCTGTAGATCCATCGGCAAGTCGGTGGTCGTGATCGTCTCACCTTCGGCCAGCACCACAGCGCGTTCAATCACATTTTGAAGTTCGCGGATATTGCCCGGCCAAGAGTAGCGAGACAGCATATCAATTGCTTCATCGTCGAACTTAGCGAGTCGCTTGCCGGCCCGCGATGCGGCTCGACGCAGGAAGTAGACCGCCAACTCCAGCACATCTTCCGATCGCTCGCGTAGCGGTGGCAACGTCACGCTAATCACGTTAAGCCGGTAGTAAAGATCCTCGCGGAACTTCCCGTCTGCAATCAATCGTTCCAAGTTCTGGTGCGTGGCCGCAATTAGTCGGACATCCACTTGAATCGTCTGTGTCCCGCCGACTCGTTCAAACTCGCGTTGCTGCAAGACTCGTAATAACTTGACTTGAGTCTCGGGCGAGATGTCTCCGATTTCGTCAAGGAACAGCGATCCCCCATTCGCCAGTTCGAACCGTCCCTGTTTATCGCTTTGAGCGCCGGTGAAAGCCCCCTTCTCATGCCCGAACAGCTCACTCTCCAGCAGACCCGCTGACAATGCCGCGCAGTGAACAGTGATCAACGGTCCATCGTGCCGTGCGCTGTTATCGTGAATGGCTTTGGCGAGCAGTTCCTTGCCGGTTCCACTTTCGCCACGCAGTAATACGCTGGTTTCGCTCGCGGCCACTTTGCGAACGGTGTCCATGATCCCCTCGAGTGCGGGACTGTGGCCGATGATGCCGTCGCGACGGAATTGATCTGACGGCGTGTTTGTCTGTTCCGGCCTGGCAACCGTTGCCAATTCGGCCTGCAAAATCGAGATCTGCTGCCGTTGACGACCGATCAGATCCGTCTTCAGCCGCAGATCTTCGTTAAGCTGCGTGATGTCTTGATGGACCTTCGCGCAATGCAGTGCGATCCCTGTAATCTGAGCAAGTGCTGTCAGGAACGTGAGATCCTCAGCCGAGTACATCATGCCGTTTTCTTTTGGCCCCAGCACCACCAGTCCTGCCAGCTTGCCATCGATTTCCAGGCCGTGAACGAGATCTGCCTGCCATTGTCGTAGCAGATTCTGCACGGGCGAGATCCCTTCGCGCGTTGTCGGCGTAACACGCTGCAAGGTTGGGTCATCGGCCAGCGCCTGAATAAATTCGTCCGGCAATGATAACTGCATCGGCATCCCCGCCGACTGACCTCCCGCGGCGGTGAGTCGGAATCCGTTGGGACGACCGTCGCTGAGATACAAACCAATCCTGCTGGATTGCAGTACGTCGCGACAGGTGACCGAAAGTCGTTCTGAGAGGAACTGAACATCTGTCAGTCGGCCCGCATCGCGATGGATCCGCTGCAGGGCTTTATCCAGTTGGTATTTCTCTCGAAAGAATCGTCTGTCGACGAAGTGCTGCCACGAATCGCGTACCCAGATTAACAGGATGACTCCCAGCATCACGATGCCGGCAATGATCCAGCTCGGTTGCTCGACTGTCGGCGTTTTGCCGACCGCAACGGCCAGGGTTCCGACTGCAATACTGAGAGCGACTGTTCCGGTGGCACCATAGCTGAGTACGTAATACCACATCCCCTTGCTGATAATCTGGTCGATCAGCATCAGCTTGTAGCGAATGATGCCGATCGCATACGCGAACATGAATACCAGGCTGGCCAGGAACATCGGATAGCGTGCACCACCGAGCGCGAAATCGGTTCTAGAAAAGGCAGCTAATACCAAGGCATAGCCAATGCACAGGGCGGCACCGACCCCGGCCCACAAGATCCAGCGCACTTGACTGAGTTCGACCGGGTTGCGGGTCGTGAACAGGCTGTGCGTCAATGACGCGATCGTGACCAAGAAGTACACCGCAGAAACGCAGAGATAGACATACACGCCGTAGCGTAGGTAATTCAGCCATGTCAGAATCAGTTCGGGGGGAAACCGAGCCGATTGTCCACTGAGGGTCCAGATCAACCCTTCAGCCCACAAGAAGCAGATGATTGCCGCCACTGGAGTGGCGAACACCAGCCAGTTCACCAGTACTCGCCAGGATGTGAGAGGCAACTTGGAACGTGGGAACCCCAGGAAGAAGTGCAGCGTAACCGCTGGTAATAAGATCCCCGATACTGCAAACGGCAGCGTCAACCAGAAACTGCCTGCGATCATCGCCCAGTGAAAACCGCCGACGAACGCTCCCAATGTCGCCGTACACATCGCGAAGAACCGGCGAGCACTTTCGTCGAATGGGCGACTCCAAAATGCGATTGCCCCAATCGAAAAGATCAGCAACTGCAGCAGGAACCAAAGCAGCGTGACCCCAACTTCGTCCGAAGGAACGGACTGCAACTTGATCGAGCTCGTCAATCGCTTGTCGGTGCCGGGGCGAACGTATTCAATTTTTAGCCAGCGATTCCCCTCTTCATCTTGTACGAGAGGAGCTTCTGCTGCCAAAGGATTCTTTTCGCCGTAAAGCGGCGATCCACCACGGTTTCG
>DASYEA010000441.1:0-2210 GCA_036499265.1 Schlesneria sp.
CGCCAAACGCCATGTCTGAGCGAGCTGCGCTGGGTTAGCGCTTGCCAGTATCCTGTGCGGATGCGGTGCTTTCGGGAATGATGGATATTTTCCCGGTCGATTCCAGAATCGCGAATTTGATTTGCTCCATGCGGGCAAGACCGTGAAGCCGGCGTGCCGCCTCAAGAACATTGTCTTCGGTTACGCGCGCCCGACGCAGCCGATGGGTCATCGGATGGCCGTTCTCGACGAGGACCGTCGGGGTTCCCTCAAACACGCGCCGCAGCACCGGCGATTTAAGGTCCAACAGGGAGAGCACAACTTCGATTACGACGAATGTTGAAACCAGAATGAGCGCGTTTGTAAGCGAATAGTCCTCGCCAGTGATAGCCCTTTGCGTCGAGCCGCCAATGATAAGGAATAAGATGAAATCAAACGCCGACATTTCTCCGAGGGTTCGGCGCCCGGAAATGCGGATGATCGCCCAGAGCACGAAATAAACGATGAAGGCCTTGATGACGCTATCCATTTTCGCTCACGGGTAAATGAAGACACGGAAGTTGGACGGTGGATTGTCGTCAGCGTGCGCCTTAACGGCGATGCTGCCATAGCCGTGCGGGCGTGCCCAAACCGTCACCTGATTTGCGACTGAAGGCGCGACCGCGAAGATCAGTTCGAGTCCATCCGTGGTGCTGACGCTCCGCAACGGCGTTGGTTGGATGCTGGTAATCTCGAATTTATCCTGAAAATTCCGGCTGAGATGCAAGTGCCGTTCTTTGTTTTCGGATGGCGCGAAATGGAAACCGAAGTGAGCCAACCGCGTCGCGCGTTCGAACCGCTCATACTCAATGGTCATCGCAGCCCCCTCGACGGCGCGAGTGCTCAGAATGCCGCCGCCAAACAGGCCTGTAAGTGCCGCGAGACAGACAGCGGCGAGCATCACCCAGCCTATGCGTTGGATGATCCACGTGCGCCGCTGGAACACCATATGCTCCTGCACGGGGTATTGTCGGCTTGCGAATTCATCCATCGTCTATTGCTCTGGCCGTTCGGCCGGAATGTCAGATTCCTCTCAGAACCGTGACTTGCAAGGGATCACCGAGCCCCGTACTTGTCTTCCGAGATTCGGGAGGATCTGCGCCATGAACGTAATTTGCCGCCACGGTTGGGAGATTTCCGATCGCTTCGCAACACCCGAGTCTCTCGTCTTCAATCGCCGCAGTTTTTTGGCCGGCGGCGCGAGTGCGCTGGCTTTGGCTCCATACGCTGCAAACGCGCAGCGTATCTCCGACGTTGGCAAGATACCAGACCCGAGCGCCGACCTTTATCCGGCCAAACGCAACGAGAAGTATGTGCTCGATCGTGCGATCACCGACGAAAAGATCAATGGCAATTACAATAATTTCTACGAATTTGGCACGTCAAAGACGATCACCTCGGCCGCACAAGCATTGCCCATTCGGCCATGGACCGTGAAAATCAACGGAATGGTGGAAAAGCCGGTGGAAGTCGGCATCGATGAATTGATCCGTAAGCTGACGCTGGAAGAGCGCACCTATCGTCACCGATGCGTTGAAGCGTGGGGCATGGCGATTGCCTGGACGGGGTTCCCATTTTCCAAGCTGGTCGATTTTGCCCGCCCGCTTGGCTCCGCGAAATATGTGCGAATGGAAACGTTTATGGACCCAAAGATCGCGCCCGGTCAGCGGCAACCCTGGTTTCCGTGGCCTTATGTCGAGGGCGTCACCATCGCGGAGGCAACCAACGAACTCGCTTTTCTCGTCACCGGTGCCTATGGCCATCCGCTTGCCCGACAGCACGGTGCGCCATTGCGCCTCGCGCTGCCGTGGAAGTACGGCTTTAAGTCGATCAAGTCGATCGTGCGCTTCAGCTTCACCGATCAGCGTCCGAAAGGTATGTGGGAGGCGCTGCAGCCCGCGGAGTATGGCTTCTGGGCGAACGTGAATCCGGAAGTGCCGCACCCACGCTGGAGTCAGGCAAGCGAGGAGATTATCGGCACAGGTGAGCGCCGACCGACGCTCCTTTTCAATGGCTACGGTGAGTATGTCGCCGGCCTTTACAGCGCCATGGACAACGAACGCCTCTGGGCATAAGGCGCCGCTATACGCCGGCGATTGGCCAGAGTATTGTGCCGTTACGGGAAGAGCTGTGGAGGCTTCCATGTCGAGCCAGCAGTCGGGCATTCAGGGTCTTCAACGCGCGGCGGTCGC
>DASYEA010000442.1:0-1911 GCA_036499265.1 Schlesneria sp.
ATAAAGCACCATCAACGAGAGAACTCCGCGTGGATCCACACCAGCCGATCGAGACGAACAAAGGAACTCGGCACAGAAGAGGGCTGCCGCTCCCAATACCGACAGCCACGCGGCAATCACCGCAGCCGACACCGTTGCGGCAGCGCCATTGCCGAGCATCCGTCGAATCGTGGCGTAGACGGCATAGCCACCCCACGCCCCGACCACGGCCATGTTCAGAATGTTCGCTCCCAGCGACATCAAACCGCCATCGCTGAAGAGGACCGCTTGCACGATCAAGACCATCGAAATCGCCAGGCAGCCCGCCCACGGCCCCAGCATCACTGCCGCCAACACTCCGCCGAGGAGATGTCCCGAGACTGGCAGGCCGAATAGCGGAAAATTAACCATTTGGCCGGCGAAGACGATCGCCGCCATCATCCCCGTTAACGGGACCGCGCGATCTTCCAAATCAAACCGCAACCGCCGTAGCGAATACGTAATCGCTCCCAAGCTGATTGCCCCCGCCACCAGGCAGACTTCGGGTGCCAGAATTCCGTCTCGAATATGCATGAATGAGCGCAACCTGAGTGATGGAATCGTCCATTGTCAGCCCCCAAGTCTGCCCGCCTGGTTCGCTCGACGCAAGTCTCGCCAATTAACGCAATCAGTCAGACAAAAATGATCCACCGACAGCAGTTTGCGTTGTGCTACCCAGAGGCGGAGTCGCTAAGCTGTACGCTCTCATCTCAAAATCTCCCATCACGAGCGTCATCATGAATCTGGTACTGGCCGATGTGGTCTGGCCAGCACTGTTTCTGCTTGATCGAATCGCGGCTGTTCCCGTGATTCTGATCGGTTTGGCTATTGAAGCATCCCTTTTTCGCCATTTTTTTCAGATCACCTGGCGACGCGCGTTTAGTGCCGCCTGCATCATCAACGTCGTCTCGACCTTGGCCGGCATCCTGATTTTGCCAGCCTGGGGCTGGTACTGGGAATACTCGGTGGCGGCTCGCAACCACAGTAACGGCTGGGGAACATTCAACCCTTTGACCTGGGCCGAAACTTGCCTGATGGCCTGGCTACTGACGAACGTCGTCGAAAGTGTCCCGCTACGATTGGTCGTCGGTCCGCAGAAAAATCTGCTGCGGAGTCTGTTGCTGGCGAACTTGTTGTCTGTCGGCGTCGCTTACCTCAGCCTGTCGTTCCTGCCACCCCAGCACGATCCCTGGCAGGTTTACGAATGGGCAGATGATCTGATGTTACCGCTGCAATGACGGCGGTTGACTCCGTGAATTCTTGCGTAGCTAATCTCGCCAAGAGATTGGGTGAAGTCGATCTGCTCTCCACGCCGAGTAACTCTGCCCAAGGTCTTGGCGACCTTGGCTACTCCGCGCCGAGTTCCCACACCGTTCCGTAGACATCTTCTCGCTCGAAATAATCCAGCAGCCGCAGATAGAACTCGTGATTCGCCAGCGTACTGCTGTCACCAAACACGATCAGTTTCCGCCGGGCTCTGGTCAGCGCGACATTCGTACGTCGTGTGTCAGCCAGGAAACCAACTTCACCTTTCGAATTGGATCGCACCAGCGAAATGACAACCGCTTCCTTTTCGCGACCTTGGAATCCGTCGACGGTATCCACCTCGACCCCTTGAGACACGATCAAATCCCGCAGGAGGCGAGCCTGTGCCGCGTAGGGGGTGATCACCGCGATCTCTGTCGGCTTCACTCCGGCCGCGAGTAGTTCTGCCACCTGTCTAGCGACATAGTCTGCTTCGCCCGGATTCTGCAAGCTGCTGCCGCCTGCTTCCGATTGCTCCTCGCAACCGGAACCTGCTGTATCGAAGAATCGGACCGCACAATCGGTCAGTGGACTAGCGATCATCTCCGGCAGGTCCGACAGCAGATGTTCTCGCACCGACTGCGCGGC
>DASYEA010000443.1:0-5599 GCA_036499265.1 Schlesneria sp.
GAACTGGTCGACATGGCCAGCGGTCATGCAGACAAAGAACGAGCCGAGTTGCGCAAGGGCTATCACAAGTCGGTGATTGGCAAAATCAAGCACTACGGCTGATCGGCGCGGAAGGCAGAGATGTTGGTGAGCGTCCCAGACTTGGACGGATCGGCGAGTCTTTTGAAATCGCAATCCGAAGCAATGCATCCCGAAACCTGCGAACGACAACTCGCAGGTTCCGATCGGGCATTGCTGACGGGTGATGGCAGTGCGCGATTCGCTTGGATAACCTGTGCCGTTCTACTGATCAGCCTGCTCTCAGGTTGTGCTACGCACTACGACCGAGTCTGGGTGGTGCGTGATGAGTACCATGCCGGTCGGTTAGACCAGGCACGAGCGGCAATCGATACGCAGCTCAAGAAGCACAAGGGTGAATCGGACGTCTTCCTGCTCGACAAGGCCATGATCGAGCTGACGTCAGGCAATCCGAAAGAAGCCGAGAAGATCCTGCGCGGTGTGCGAGATCGGTTCGACAATTACGAACAGAAGGATCTGGGCGAGATCACCAAGTCCATGCTGACGGATGACAACGCTCAGGCTTACGCTGGCGAAGACTACGAAAAGGTCCTGATCCGCGCCATGCTGGCCTTGTCGAACCTGATGACCACCGGCAGCGATTCCAGTGCCTACGCGTTGCAGATCGTCGACAAGCAACAGCAGATCATCGAGAAGGTCAAAGTCAAACAGCAGAAGCACATCGACAAGCTGCGAGAGAAAGAAGAGCCGGGCAAGGAATCACCTTTCTTGCCTGCCGACCTTGCTTACAAGCAGGTGGCACTCGGTCCGTATATTCGCGCGATGCTGGCTGAGGAATCGCCGCTGACGCTCGATGAGGCAGCGCGGGCCCGAGTGCAAGTTGCCAGTTTCGAACCCAACTTCCGCGATGCGAATGCGGACCTGCAACGCGCACAATACGAAACGCCGATTGCACCGGGTCGCGGAGTGCTGTACGTGTTCGCGCTGGTCGGTCGTGGGCCGATCAAACAGGAACGAGAAGAGATTGCGACGCATGTCTCGTTGTTCATTGCAGACCGGATCGTCAACGCATTCTCAAATCGAGCGATTCCGCCAACCATCGCGCCCGTGAAGGTTCCTTTCGTGATCGACTTCCCAAGTCGCTCCGAAGGAGTTTCGGTCCGCGTTGATGGTCAGCAGGTCGGGACCACGGCTACGATCGTGGATGTCGGAGAGATGGCTAAGAACCAGCAAAAGGCGCTGTATCCCGAGGTGATCGCTCGCGCGGTGGCTCGCCGAGTCGTCAAGAAGGGGGTCATCTATGCCGCCCAGGAAGTCGCCGACGTGCAGCAGGGAAGCTTGCTGAGCCTGGGAGCAATGGCAGCGGGCGTGGCGTGGGAAGCAACGGAGACGGCGGATACTCGCTGTTGGGCTCTGCTGCCCGATACGATTCAGGTCATGCGCGTCGAACTGCCTGTGGGCGAGCACGAAATCGTGCTGCATCCGATGGGAGGGGGCGGAGAGACGTTCTCAGCCGCCAAGACGAAGGTCACCATCGCCGACGGACGCAACACGTACCTGATGGGAACTCTGCCCACGACACAATTTGTCGGCAAGCTGATCACCAGCGGCGGCGAGTAAGCAGAGCAGTCGCCGAACATCTTCAGGTGAGCCGCGCTGCGTCAGCACGCGGACCCGATCGGCACGGGACTATGAAACGAACGGCCCGCCAGCAGTTCCCACAACGTCGATTCGAATTGCTGTTGCCGCAATCACTGACCAGCGAAGAGTCCGCGTGCTGACGCAGCGCGGGCTCACCTGGGGCATGGGGATCGCTTTCAAAATCGTCGCCTGATCATCATTATCGCAATCACGGCAAGAGGATCGGTATCTCATTCGAGATGCCTGCTCGCCGTGAGAGACCTCGCGATGTCTACTGCTTCCATCCATCCACTGCGATCAGCATTCACACCGGCCGATCTCGCGGCACTTGTGCGAGGGAAAGAGTCTTCACCTGAGGAACTGAAATCGGTCGCCGATCAGTTAGAGGTCGCTTACCAGGGGCAACTGGTCCCGGAAGCTGTTCGCATGTACATCGCACTCGCCAGCGGTTCAAAGATGACGGGTGAAAGTGGCTGGTTCGGCCCGGCTCAGTCGCGATTCAGTTGGACGACACTGGCGACACGTCACGGAGTCGATCCGCAGAGTGGAATCACAACAGCGGCCTTTCAGGGCCAGCCGGAATGGTTTGCTCGACTGGATCGCAATCGCGACGGCGTGATTACCGCCGAAGACCTCGACTGGTCCGAAGCGAATTCGTGGGTGCAACATGCGTATCCCGTGAATCGACTGCTGCGGCGATTGGACAAGAAAGGAAGCGGCCGCTTGACGCGCGAAGACTGGCTGGCGTTTTTCGATTCGGTTGCGGACGGTGCCAATGAAGCAACACTGGAAGGACTGCGAGAGACGTGGTTGGCAGGGATCTCAGCGATCTATTTTCCGGGCGACGCTCCGACTCAAGATCGCCTGTTGAAGGGGATGCTCAACGGGGAACTGGGGGCGTTTGAAGAGGGGCCGCGACTCAATCAGCCCGTTCCCGATTTCACGCTACAAACGCTTGATGGTCGCCAATCGATCCGCTTGTCGGAACACATCGGTCGCAAACCCGTGGTGCTGATGTTCGGCAATTTCACTTGTGCTCCCTTTCGATCGATGTATCCCGGCGTTGACGATGTCTACCGGCGGTTTCGTGATCAGGCCGATTTTCTGGGTGTCTATGTTCGCGAAGCCCATCCGACCGACGGATGGAAGATGGAATCCAATACACGGTTGGGCGTGGCGGTGGCGCAACCGACCAGCACCAATGAGCGAAGAGCCGTCGCACAGCAATGCTGTCAATTGCTGCAGCCTTCGTTTCCCTGGCTGGTCGACGAAATCGACGATCCGGTCGGCAACGCGTACAGCGGAATGCCCGCTCGATTGTATGTGATCGATTCTGCTGGCCACGTCGCTTACCAAGGGGGACGAGGCCCCTTTGGCTTCAGCGTGGGTGAGATGGAGCAAGCGTTGGTGATGACGTTACTCGACGAGCAATCCCGCAATTAGTCCGTAAGTTGTTACGATCTCGACTCTGTCGTTCTAACCGTTTCATTTAGGGAGAAGGCGATGAATTCACTGTTGCTGTCGATCTTGCTGAGTAGCACTGCGGTCGGCGCCGATGGCGCGGGAACATCATTGGATGCCGCCGTCGATTCGTATGAACGACTGGCCACCGTCATCATCGAAGTTCGCCGGACTGAAGATTCGGTCGTGAAGACGATTCTGGTCCAGCACTACGAAGCGGCTCAAGAACATCTCAAGGCGGCTCAAGGAGGCAAAGACGTTCAGAAGCATCTGGAAGCCGCCGCGACCGAAGTCACATACGTCGCCAACGAAGGAGACAAGCGTGTTCAAGCGATTCGCCAGCGATTGGCTAAGGCGGGGCATACGCACGTGAGCGATGCGGACACGAAGGAAGACTACCTGTTCATCAACAGCAAAGAAAAGAAGGCCCTGCTGGCCGCAGCCAAGTCGATCGCCCAGTTAGGCGATAAGGCCACTGCCGAACAAATCGGGGCGGCTTCGAAGAATCTAGCCGAGATTTTCACCAAGGCCGTCGCCGCGGAATGAGAAGAGGTTTTAGCCACGGATGAAATACGGATTGAACACGGATAAAGGCGAAGGGTCATGTTTGTGTTTGATCTGTGTTTTCGCTGTGGTCGAACACTGATTGGTTGGACTGATGGCATTTGCGTGCTGACGCTGATGCTGCTTTTGCCGGGGTGTCAGCAGCAGTCGAGCTCGCCGGTAACACCCTCTGTCATCGCGCCTGTTGACAAGACGACGCCGGCTGTCGAGCCCGAAACGTCGGCACCTATTGTCGAAGCTGCCTCTGCGCAAACATCGCCTTGGTTTGTGAATGTTGCTGAGAAGGCGGGTCTGACCAGGGTGCTGCATTGTGGAGGGCCAAGCAAAGAGCACATTCTGGAATCCGTTGGCTCCGGCTGTGCCTGGTTCGACTTCGACAACGATGGCCAGTTGGATATCTTCCTCGTCAATGCGTGGACGTTTGACGAGGAACCTCGCAAGATCGCGACGAAGGGGCGGAATGCTCTGTATCGCAATTTGGGTGACGGGCGATTCGAAGATGTGTCGGACGCGGCCGGGATCGCCGGTGATGACTGGGGCTGCGGAGTCTGCGCTGCAGACTTCGACAACGATGGCCTGATCGATCTGTACGTCACCAACTTCGGACCGAATCGCCTGTATCGCAATCTCGGCGGCGGGAAGTTCGAGGAGATCTCGGAAACAGCGGGCGTGACGACACCCGGCTGGAGTGCAGGGGCGGCCTTTTTCGATGCGGATGGCGACGGATGGCTGGATCTGTATGTCACCAAATACATCGAATGCTCGTTCGACGACGTCCTGGCGGCGCGACGGACCAGTCAGTGGCGAGACAAGGCCAAGGTAATGGTCGGCCCGTTCGGAATGGCAGGCGGTCGCGACAAGTTCTTTCATAACAACCATGACGGCACGTTCTCGGATACGACAGATGAAGTCGGCATGACGGACACGGCCGAGTCCTACGGGCTGGGAGTGATTGCGTCGGATCTGGATGGTGACGGCGATGTCGATGTTTATGTCGGCAACGATTCGAACCCGAACTTCCTGTATCGCAATGATGGGCAGGGAAAGTTTACCGAGATCGGTGGTTGGAGCGGTGCGGCCGTCGATGCGGGAGGGCGTCCGCAAGCCAGCATGGGAGTTGACGTCGCCGACTTCGATGGCGACGGCCTACCCGAGATTGTTACCACCAATTTCGCCCAGGACTTCTGCACGGTCTACCAGAACGAGGGGCAGTTGTTCTTTACGGATATCTCTGCGGCCTTAAAGATGAAAGAGTTCACATACACGCAGGTCAAATGGGGCTGCGCGTTCCTCGACTACGACCTCGATTCGCGACTCGATCTTCTGATCCTGAACGGCCACATTTACCCGCAGGTGAATGACCATCCGAGCTTACAGGAATCGTACAAGCAACTGCCGACACTGCTGCACAATATGAATGGCAAATTTGAGGATGTGTCGAAACAGGCAGGCCCCGGAATGCAGATCGCCGAATCCATGCGAGGCCTGGCTGTCGGCGACTATGACAACGACGGCAAGCTAGACCTACTGATCACCGCGATCGACTCGCCCCCGCTCCTGCTCCACAACGAATCTAAGACGCCGTTTCATTCCTCGACCGTGCGGCTGATCAATCGTCACGGCAGTCCGGCAATCAATGCGGTGGCGCGACTCACCGTGGACGGGAAGAAGCTGTGGAATGAAGTCCGTAGCGGTTCCACTTATTGCTCGCAAAGCAGCTTTGACCTGCATTACGGCTTGGGCTCGGCGACCAAGATCTCGCAGCTTGAGATCCGCTGGCCGGGTGGTCGCACCACCGTTGAACGCGATCTGCCGACCGACAAGGTGCTGATCTATCGAGAACCTGGACCGAGTGATGACAGCTTGCAAGGGGTGCTAAAATGAGCGTGCGCGATTCTGCTTACGAGAAGCATGA
>DASYEA010000444.1:0-2398 GCA_036499265.1 Schlesneria sp.
CCGCGGCAGCAGTATGCAGGTCTACGAGCGAGGCATCTGCGAGTTCGATAATGACCGCGAAGAGTTCGTGAAGTCACTCAGCTTCGCACTGGACGTGCCACTGCATCTGCATGGGCATCCTTTTTTTCATCGTGATGGCGATGTCGACTATGTCTACTTTGGCGATCCCTATCCCGTGATGCGAGTCAAAGCGACTACAGAAGCACTACTCGATCTCAACCAGTACGAAGGCTTCACCTGCCTGATTCCCGGAAGCCGCCAGAAGTCAGTTGAGGTCGAACGAGGCTCGGATGGAAAAGTGGTTTGGGGTTGGAAACGCGATACCGCGGCGATTTCGTTCGCGATGCAAGAGTCGCTCCGCAAGCAGCAGCAACTGAAATCCGACGAAGGCTGGCTGAAGCTGACTGACGTCGACAGTGACAAGATCATCGAAGCGCATCGGGGTTCTGTCACGTGGAATCAGCATCGTAGCAAGTGGGTTCTGATCACGACGCAGATTCGTGGAACCTCAATGCTTGGTGAAGTCTGGTACGCCGAAGCCGATCGGCCGGAAGGTCCGTGGGTGAAGGCGAAGAAGATCATGACCCACGACAAGTACAGCTTCTACAATCCCAAGCAGCATCCGCAATTCACGGCTGGCGATGGCCGGTACGTATTCTTCGAAGGGACGTACACACAGACTTTTTCGGGGAACACTGATCCGACGCCGCGGTATGAATACAACCAGATGATGTATCGATTGGATCTGGACGATCCGCGTTTGAATGCAGCTCAGAAATAGGCTTGGGTTTTGTAGGTTATGCTTCAGCATAACTTTTCGTATTCAGCCTGAAGTGTGCGGTCCGCGGCGAAAGAAAGTTATGCTGAAGCATAACCTACGAAGATTACGCTGGTTGCAAGACCGGGCTGCCTTCCAGGATCTCGTGGTAGAGCGAGGCTGTTTGATCGATCATTCCTTCGACGCCGAATTCGCGTTCTACCAACTCGCGCGCGGCGCGGCCGATTGTTTGAGCTCGCTCGTGATCGTCGAGTAACTCGGTGATTCGGTCGGCCAGGGCCTGACTGTTCGACGGAGGGACCAGCAGGCCGGTTTCATTGTCGCGAACGGCGCTGTAGACCCCGCCCACTCGCGTGGCGATAACCGGCCGCCCCATCGCCATGGCATCGAGCATGATCGTGCCCAGTCCCTGTTGCAGCGAGGGCAAGACAAAGACATCCATCGCGGCCAGAGCATCGTCAAAATCGAGCAGGTTCGGGACGAACGTCACTTTGTTGTTGATCCCCAGTTCGCGCGACAATCGGCGTAGGTTCGCTTCTTCCGGGCCAGCCCCGGCGATCAGGAATTCCACTTCGCGCCCGGTCGCCAGGACTCGCGCGGCGGCTCCCAGAAAGAACGGAAATCCTTTGACCGCTTCGAGTGCGCCCGCCGTGCCGATCACCGGGACTCGATTCGGAGTGAACACCTTCAATGCTTCGCACGAGGCCGAGCGGTCGACGCCACTGTGAATTGTGGTGACGAGTTTCTCGGGTAGCTTCGTTCGCTGCAGCAAGTCATCTCGTACGGCATCGCTCACAGCGACGATTCGCTGACACCAGCGAGTATCAATGCACAGTCGCTCGTTCGGTTGCAGATAGTCATGCACGGTCAAGATGAAGGGACGCTGCAGATGCCGGGCGATCCAACTCCCTTGGCACATCACACCACGCGACTGAATGTGAATCAGATCCGGGGGCTCTTGCCAGAGCTGACGTAGCAGCAGACCGCGCACGACGCTGCCCCAGACGGGCCAGTCGAGTTGCGAGAGTTCGTTGATATGCAACTCGCGCCGACGTTCGCGATCGATCAAGCGAGCATCGGGGCAGACGACGCTGGTTCGGAAGCCGCGTTGCGGTAGGTGCTCGGCCAGTCGCAGCGTATAAGAACAACTGCCTCGGACGGAAAATCGCCCGGCGATCAGTAACACCGAAGGTTCAACAACCGACATACATTTTACCGCTGGATAAACCAGCGATACCTCTTACCGCAGGGACTTGGGACGAGAGAGAACCTCGTTGAGCAAGATGGCTTGCCGGACTCCCTGCGGGTTGCGTAACGCTTGAATGAGTGGGTGAATCGTCTGGGCCTGGACTGCACCCAAGGTTCCATCCGTGCCAATATCCTTTCGCACGGCATCAGTGATATCTTGCTGAACGGCCGTGTCGACATCCTTCTTGACATTCGCGTCGATCGCCTTGGGGCCGATACTACTGCGACCCCCTTGTCCCATCGCGGTTTGAGCCAGGTGCGTCTGCGCCAGACGCGTACCTGGCCGATCGGGCTGAGTCGCGGGACGTTGCTGTGCTGCAGACGGTCGTTGTGGCTGTGTTTGCTTGGGCTTGTTCGGCCGCTTCTCAGGGG
>DASYEA010000445.1:0-3211 GCA_036499265.1 Schlesneria sp.
GGAGAATGGCAGTTGGACCCTCCATCACGCGCGGGGCGATGCCGACGCGGTTAAACGATCTTGTCACCAAACTGTTCGTTTAATTTGTTGGTGAATGATCGGCCAAAACTGGTCCGTTCTGGCGTCTCGCTTGGCAGTCCGGTGGTCTACCTCTAGCATAGTCGGCGATGGGACGCTCGTGGAGACTTTCTCCATCCCGTTCTGACTGACTCTGAACGCTCGAATAAAAGACGAAAGTATCATGGCCAAGAAGACGATTGCTGATGTCGATGTTTCCGGTAAAGCCGTGTTGATGCGATGTGACTTCAATGTCCCGCTGGATGATAGCCAACAGATTACCGATGACCGACGCATCACCGAAGCCTTGCCGTCGATCAAGTCGGCACTGGATCGTGGCGGTCGCGTGATTCTGATGAGTCACCTGGGTCGTCCGGAGGGGAAAGATCCCGCTGCCGATGCCAAGTACAGCTTGAAGCCGGTTGCCGAACGACTGCACTCACTACTCGGTTGCCCCGTTCACTTCGCATCCGACACGGTGGGCGACGATGCCAAGGCCAAGTCAGCGGCGCTCAAGAACGGCGAAGTGTTGTTGCTGGAGAACGTTCGTTTCAACAAGGGCGAGAAGAAGGGCGACGCCGACTACGCCTCAGTGCTGGCCGCGATGGGCGACATCTATTGCAACGATGCATTTGGAACCTGTCACCGGACCGAAGGTTCGATGGTCGCCGTGCCGAATGCCATGGTTGGCAAGCCCAAGGTCTGCGGCTTCCTGGTCGAAAAGGAAATCCAATTCCTGTCGGAAGCGATCGCCAAGCCGCAACGTCCGTTCGTCGCCATCGTCGGTGGCGCGAAGGTCTCGGACAAGATCAACGTCATTCAGAACCTGCTGAACATCTGCGACAAGGTGCTGATCGGCGGGGCGATGGCTTACACATTCTCACTGGCCAAAGGTGGCTCGGTCGGAAGAAGTCGCGTCGAACCCGACAAAGTTGAACTCGCCAAGAGCCTGATGGAATCGGGTGGTGACAAGCTGCTACTGCCGCTCGATACTCATTGTGGCGATGACTTTAAAGGAACCTGCAACAAGCAAGTCGTGAAAGCCGGCGAGATCCCCAATGAAGGAGGCTGGGAAGGCTTCGATATCGGCCCCGAAACGATCAAGAAATATCAAGACGTGATCAAGTCGGCTAAGACGGTCGTCTGGAACGGTCCGATGGGTGTCTTCGAAATGCCACCGTTCGACGCCGGAACCCGAGCTGTCGCCGAAGCGATCGTGGCCAGTGATTCCACCAGCATTATCGGTGGTGGCGACAGTGCCGCGGCGATCCAGCAGTTTGGCCTCGCCGACAAGGTGACGCACGTGAGCACCGGTGGCGGAGCCAGCCTGGAAATGCTCGAAGGAAAGAAGTTTGCTGCGGTCGAGTTACTCGACAATAAGTAATCGACGGTGGCATCGAAGTTGATTGCGAAGCCCGATCCTGCTGAGGACCGGGCTTCGTTCGCTTTCCAGTGGCAGAGTGATAGAGTCGAAGGCGTACCGCTTCACATTCCAGGTGTTGCATGAGCCATCCTCCAAAGCGGATCGAATCCTATCATTGGGTGTTGAGACCGGGTGCCCATTGGGTCTGGCTCTCGATCTTGTTGTATGTGATCGCTTGCTTCCTGCCCGCGATGCCGCCTATTTGGGGGAGTGACCCGATCTATGGATGGGCGTGTGTGGCTTCGCTGATCGTTGGCATTCCAGCGTGGTGGGCGAATCCGGCTTACTATCTGGCACTCATCTTCTCTTGGTGTCGTTGTGGTCGAATCGCCGCGGTACTGGCAGCGATGGCGGCGCTGCTGGCTTGCAGTTTCGAACTGATGGATTTGCCAAACCAAGGCTGGATGCTCCAGCGTCAAGAAGTCGGCTGTTACGTGTGGATCATGAGCTTGCAGATATTGGCGTGCAATCTGATCTGGCGGGAATGGTTGAAGTGGCGCGAACGACAAGAGCGATTGGACATCCACCCTATTAATTCAGAGGTCGTGGGAGAGTGATCTACCGTCTCTTCGGGCAACGCAGCGAACGATTTTCGCCCTTCGATAAACGCGGGCGTGCCACTGGTTGGCCGCTTCAGACAACCAGTGCAATCACGGTCGAGAGTCGGCAAAAAGGGCATTCTGCCTGATTGTAAGCAATCACTCCCTGACTCACTGGCCGAAGTGAATCCCGTCAGAGTTCAAGTGCATTGGCACTGGTTGTCCGAAGCGGCCAACCAGTGGCACATCTCTCGTATATCGAAGGGCTATTGTCGGTCGTCCCTGGCGGGACTGAAGACATCGCGAGATCATATCCACTACTTGAGGTCTGCGATCTTCTTTGCAGCTTCGGCCTTGGCCTTCGTCAGCACGCTCTCCAGCGTGACTTCGGCACCGTCCTGGCGCTTGCTCTCGTCGGCGGCTTCCATGAACGCATAGATCTCCAATGTCTCTTGTTCGCTCACCGGAGGTTGGCCGCTGCGGAAGAACTTTACGATTTCGAAGACCAGGGGATCGTAGCCGTCGTAGCCACCGATGGCGGCTGTTCCGGTCTCGCCGGTCGCAGTACCAGAGTAACCCTTCCCTTCGCGGAAGATGCCGACTCGATCGCCTGACCAGTCTCCGGTCACTTCGATCAGGCCCGCTTCGGTCTTGCCGCGCGTGACCGACTGGCAGCCGGTTCCCATCACCGTGAACAGCGATTCGACGCCATGGATCCCGTACCAGAACAAGTCAGGATGAGTCGGTTCCAGTGCGGCCGGGCTGGAGGCTTCGCAGCGAGTCACCTTCCCCAACGAGCCACCGCGCACTGCCAGTGTCGTCTTACCGAACCGAAGTGATGACGACGAAAAGACGGGTGTCTTATATTTCCTGGCGGCCTCAAAGATCGCGACGGCATCTGATAGTGAGGCGGCAATTGGCTTGTCGATGAAGCAGGGCTTGCCTGCTTTCAGGACGGGCAGAACCTGTTCGTAGTGTGGTCGTCCGTCGTTGGTTTCGAGGAAGACGACGTCGACTCGCTTCAGCAGTTCTTCGATGGAATCAACGATCTCCACGTCCAGCTTTTTGATCTCTTCGATATAGCCCGGCACGCGAGACACGCTGCTGGCAATGTCGGGGCTTCCCTTGGGATAGGCCGCCACGATTCGACAGCCCGCCACGGCGGCATTAGGCCTGGCCGCATTCAAGGTCT
>DASYEA010000446.1:0-8634 GCA_036499265.1 Schlesneria sp.
TATCGCGCTGTTACCACAATTGGATGCTCAAATTCCCGCCGCGATGGAGCTGGAAATCACGAGTGATCGAACAGCCACGATCCGCGCTTCGCTGCACGATGTCCAGTTCACACTGCTGATCTCTGTGGGGTTGGTGATTCTGGTCGTGTTCGTATTCTTGCGAGATCTTCGCTCGACATTGATTCCCAGCGTGGCCGTTCCGGTGTCTTTGATCGGGACATTCGGAGTGATGTACCTCTGTGGCTATAGCCTCGATAACCTGTCGCTGATGGCATTGACGATCGCCACAGGATTCGTGGTCGACGATGCGATCGTCGTAATCGAGAATATCACCCGGCACATCGAGGCAGGGATATCTCCTCTGCAGGCGTCCTTACTTGGAGCCAAAGAGATCGGATTCACCGTGCTGTCAATCAGCGTTTCGCTGGTCGCAGTCTTTATTCCGATCATGCTGATGAACGGTATTGTCGGCCGACTATTCCGTGAGTTTGCCGTAACGCTGTCCGTGGCAATCGGCGTCTCGCTCATTGTCTCGCTAACAACGACGCCGATGATGTGTGCGACATTGCTCAAAGCGAATCATGAACAGAAACACGGGCGTCTGTATCGAATGAGCGAGTGGTTCTTCGATGCGATTCTGGCGGTGTACGAATGGAGCTTGCGGATCGTCTTGCGACACCAACGAATTACGTTGTTCGTCACGCTCTCGACAATCGGTTTCACCGTGTATCTCTATGTGATCATTCAAAAAGGCTTCTTCCCACAACAGGATACGGGACGTCTCAGCGGCAACTTGCAGGCTGATCAGGACACGTCGTTCCAGTCGATGTCGAAGTTGCTGGAGCAGTACACTGCCGTCGTTAGCGATGATCCTGCGGTTGCTGGAGTCACATCCTCGATCGGTGGTCAATGGGGATCAGGGGGGGCCAGCAACTCCGCCCGTATGTTCATTGCGCTAAAACCACTTGAAGAGCGCGACGCGAATGCCGATGCGGTCATCGCGCGAATTCGTGGCAAAGCAGCAAAGCTTTCTGGCGCAACGCTGGTCCTCCAACCATATCAGGATTTGCGAGTGGGAGGCCGTGCCAGCAGTGCCCAATTCCAGTACACGCTGCGCGGTGACAGCTTGACGGAACTGACTCAATGGAGCACGAAGTTGTTGGCCGCGATTCGCAAGATCGATGGCATCGTTGATGTCAATTCGGATCAGCAGACTCGAGGCCTGCAGACGCGCCTCAACATCGATCGCGACTCGGCTAGTCGGTTGGGGCTGGACATGGCGACGATCGACAACACGTTGTACGACGCATTCGGCCAGCGTCCTGTTTCGACAATCTACAAACCACTCAACCAATACCGCGTGGTAATGCAAGTTGAGCCTGAATTTTCGCAGAATCCGGAATCGATTCGGCATATTTTTGTGCGAGGTCAAAACGACGCGCAGATCCCTTTATCAGCCCTCTACCGCCAGACATCGACAAATACGTCGCTCTCCGCGAACCACTCTGGGCAGTTTCCTTCGGTCACGATCTCGTTTAATCTACGGGAGGGAATTTCGCTGGGCGAAGTTGTTCCCCTCGTCGAAAAGGCCTCGAGGGATCTCGGATTGCCCGAAAGTATCCAAGGACGATTTCAGGGAACGGCGCAGGCGTTCCAGGATTCTCTCAGCAACATGCCTTTACTGGTTCTGGCGGCACTCGCTTCGGTCTACATCGTGCTTGGAATCCTGTACGAAAGTTACATTCATCCAATCACGATCCTGTCGACGTTGCCCTCAGCAGGTGTCGGTGCCTTGCTGGCATTGCTCTACTGCAAGGTCGAGCTGAATATCATGGCGCTGATCGGCATCCTGTTGCTGATCGGGATCGTGAAAAAGAACGCGATCATGATGATTGACTTCGCTCTGGAAGCGGAGCGAAACCAAGGCAAGTCGCCCGACGAAGCAATCTTTACCGCGTGCATTCTGCGTTTCCGTCCCATCACGATGACCACGCTGGCGGCACTCTTGGGAGGGTTGCCCCTGGCAATCGGGACCGGAAACGGAGCCGAATTGCGTCGCCCTCTGGGTATTGCCATCGTCGGCGGCTTGATTTTCAGTCAGATGCTGACGCTATACACGACCCCTGTCGTGTACTTGTATCTCGACCGTCTGAGTCTGTGGATGGCGGGCCGCCGATCAAGCCATCAAGACCCTGCGGCCGAAGTTTGATCGACTTATCGTCATTCCCGCGCAGGCGGGAATCCAGTGAGGTCGTAGATAACCGTGCGCAAATCTGCTCGTTTTGGATTTCAGTTTGGGTGCCACTGGTGGCCGCTTTGGGCCACCAGTGTCTTCACGTTGCTGCGATCGCTTTGATCGGGTAGTGAGCCTATGCAATATTCAGCGTCACCACGGTTTGTTTACTCTGCGACACATCGACAAGACACTGGCAACGCAAAGCCGTCGCCAGTGGCACCCGAAATGTTTTTCCCAAGCAGAATCGCGCACGCTCATTTAGACGGCAGAATTCGGTTTCTCACCGAACTGATAGCTGGATTCCCGCCTGCGCGGGAATGACGGAGGCAGGGAAGACAGCCACCAACGCCGATCTGGAAATCTCGCGATTAATCTTTTTTCACGCTAGGTTTCGAGGGGAGTTTCTCACTCTCAAACGGTTGATTCCCATATGCCGCGCGGGGTGGTGGGTCCGTCTCTTTGACTTCTTTTCGCAGGCGATCGAGTTCCGCATGCAGTTCCTTCACCGTCTCAGCATAGGCGGGGTCGCCGTAGAAGTTCTTGACTTCGAGCGGATCGGCCTGGCGATCGAGCAGTTCCCAATCGTCGAGATCTGGCTTGTAGTAGTGGACCAGCTTAAAGCGGTCGGTGATCACACCGTAATGTGGTCGCACTCGGTGCGGCACGGGGAATTCGTAATAGTGATAATAGAGGCTCTTCCGCCAGTCCGCCGGGGTCTGCCCCTTGAATAACGGCAGCAGGCTATGCCCCTGCATGTCAGTGGGGATCGGCACACCAGCCACATCCAAAAACGTCTCGGCAAAGTCGACCAGCGAAACAATGTTCGAATTGACCGATCCTGGCTTGATCACGGAGGGCCACCGAACCATCAACGGGGTCCGCAAAGACTCTTCAAAAATCCAGCGTTTGTCGAACCAGCCATGCTCGCCCAGGAAGAACCCCTGATCTGACGAACAAACGACAATCGTGTTCTCAGCCAGACCTTCGCTATCGAGGTAATCAAGCATTCGCCCGATGTTTTCATCGACCGCTTTCACACACGCCAGATAATCGTGCATGTACCGATTATATCGCCATCGCACCAAGTCTTTCCCAGTGAGCTTCGCCTTTTGGAAGGCTTCATTGCGAGGTCCGTAATAGTCATTCCAAGGTTTCAACTGCTCGGGGGTCATGTTTGGCGAGGGACGGAACTTCGCATCCAGATCGGTGAACGTCCGATCCAGTCCCATATCATGATCGCTGACGGCTTTGCTGCGGCCCTGGTAGTCGTCGAACAAGGTCTCAGGCTCGGGGTACTGCCGATCCTGATCCCAACCGAGATGCCTGACGGCCGGAGCCCATTCGCGATGCGGCGCTTTATGTTGACTCATCAGCAGAAACGGCTTCGACTTGTCGCGGTTTTTCAGCCATTCCAGCGACAGATCGGTGATAACGTCGGTCGTATATCCGGAATGCTTCACCTGCTTACCGCCGTCATTCATTGGCGGGTTATAGTAGATCCCTTGCCCTGGCAGGATGTGCCAGTAGTCGAATCCCATCGGGTCACTCATCAGATGCCATTTGCCGATGACTGCAGTTGAATAACCTGCCCCCTGCAATAGTTTAGGAAACGTCTGCTGGCTGTTATCAAATCGGCTGTTGCTGTTGTTGTAGAATCCGTTCAGGTGCGAATACTTTCCCGTCAGAATTGTGGCACGGCTGGGACCGCAAATGGAATTCGTCACCAGGCAGCGATCAAATCGCATCCCTTCGCGGCCGATCCGATCCATGTTCGGCGTGTTCAGCATTTGACGCTTGTCTCCATAGGCGCTAATCGCCTGGCAGGTCAGGTCGTCCGAAAACAAGAACAGGATATTCGGTGGACGTTGCTGCGCCTGGCATTCACCAGAAAGTGCGAAAGACGCTAGCAACCCCACAGCAAGGCATCGATTCAACATGATGCATCAACCTTGTCGTTCTTGAGCATTCTAAAGGCGGAAATCCAAACGATCACAGAGGGATTTCCACGTCGAGTGTCGACCCCATTTGAGGGCACCGACACATCACACGCAGTTTTCTAAGCCTCGGCAAGCGTACCTCGCCCACCAACTGACATTTTCTGCCGACAGGCGTCGCGAGTTGCCAAATTGCCTCGACACTACGGTCGGTCGCGGGCGATTTCATCTATCAGGAACAAGCTTCTTCAGATACAGTTTGCGAACTTGATGAAGTGCCGCGATGCGTCCCACATCGTGGCCAATGTTTCCGGGAAAGGACGCCCGATGCGCAGCATTTGTGTAATGAATCAAAAAGGGGGCGTCGGCAAGACGACCTCCAGCGTGAACCTTGCCGCCGGTCTGGCGAAGCAGGGACGATCCGTCTGCCTGATCGATCTCGATCCTCAAGGCCACGCTTCGCTGCATCTCGGCGTCGAAGCGTTTGGCCAAACGCCAACGGTCTACGACGTCTTTTCGGGCAAGAAGACACTGTCTGATGTCAAACAATTGGCAGTCGACAACCTGTGGGTGATTCCCTCGGACCTGGACTTGGCGGCGACGGAAATTGAATTGGTGGACACTCCAGGACGCGAACTGATCTTGCGAGGCGCCATCGACCGCTTGAATCAGACTCAGCCGTTTGACTACGTCATCATGGACTGTCCACCCTCGCTGGGAGTACTGACGGTCAATGCCCTCACCGCGGCGAAAGAAGTTTTTATCCCGCTGCAGCCGCATTTCCTGGCCCTGCAAGGCTTGTCGAAGCTGTTTGAAACGACAGCTCTGGTAAAGCGACGACTGAATCGCGAACTTAAAGTGAGCGGCATCGTGCTGTGCCTGTATGAAACAGCCACGCGATTGGCGGCCGATATCACCGACGACTTGATGCGGTTTCTGGAACAGAGCGATCCACAGGCCCCCTGGTACAAGGCCCGGATTTTCGACAGCCGCATTCGTCGCAACATCAAGCTGGCAGAAGCCCCCAGTTTCGGGCAGTCGATCTTCGATTATGCCGCGAAAAGTTCCGGCGCGATCGACTATGCCGCCCTGGTCACAGAGGTTATCGCAGGTGAGGCATCCGGCGTACAGCCGGTTGCAGCCTGACGTACCAGCCACTGAAAGCGCCCCGCCTCCTTTCGACTGACCGCCTGATGGAAACATCGCTGCATCGCCAGTTGAAGTTATTCTACGGTGGTCACGTCGATGATGTGGAAGTGCAGGTCGACGGCTACCGAATCGATGCCGTTGTTCGCGGACGCCTATTCGAGGTTCAACAGGCATCGCTATCGGCGCTGCGCGACAAAGTCCGCGACCTGCTCGAACGCCATCGCGTTGTCGTCGTTAAGCCCTTAGTCAGCCGCAAGTTGCTGATTCGACGAGATCAACCCGACGGCGAGATCGTCTCGACGCGATTCAGCCCCATTCGCGAGTCCGTCTTACATCTGTTTGAAGACTTGGTCCATTTCGTCAACGTGTTTCCTCATCCGCGCCTCACTCTGGAAGTTGTGCTCACGGAGCAAGAAGAACATCGAATTACGCGAGCCCGTCAACGACGACGAGGCCCCGACTATCGCGTCCAGGATCGACTGCTCACTCAAATTGTCTCGACTACCAAACTGAAAACCGCCGCCGATTTGAGACGACTGCTGCCGGCATCGTTACCAGCCAGTTTCACCACAGGCGACCTGGCATCGCACGCTCAGATCCCGCGTTGGCTCGCCCAGAAGATGGCCTATTGCCTGCGAAAGACAGGTGCCATTGAATTACTGGGGAAGCAACGGAATGCGTTGTTGTATGGCGTCACCCGCAAAGGTCGACGCGCCGCGTGAGCAAACGCTTGCCATTGCCACCAGACAAATGCCATTGCCTAAAAATCTTGCCAACTCCGCCTAGGAGGAATCGGCAGTTTCGGCTACTTTCCGCGCGATGCCACCGCGTGATCGCCGTGGGAGCAAGTTGTCCGTTCTCTTCACTTCAGGAAGGATCTTGAAGCATGTCTCGGCTCTCCGTTCTTGTTGAACTCACTTCTGTTGGACATGGGGCAAGATTCGCGGCTCTGATGTTGGCTGGCATGGGCCTTGCGGCATCGGCAGCACCTGTGCAGGCTCAAGGACAAGCGCAGGGAGTCCCTGCTCGCCGAGCAGCCTACACACGCGACGACACTCGCGGACTGATCGACGATTACAGCGAATCGTTGCAAAATGGCGATCGCTTTGGAAACAGTCGCCGTCCCGCTGTACCGAGCAACCCCGGTGCAGGCGTCACGGCAGAAATGAGACAGATCCGCCCGTTGATCCATAGCTTCGCCGAAGCAGCATCCCAATTGACGTATTCGATGAACGAGCAGATCACGCGGTTTCCTGGACTGCGATCGCTCTATTCAGATGCTCTCACGGTCAGTGCCGAGGCAATTGGTCTCGATCGCCACGCCGCTCAGCACAGCGACCATCGTTCATTGCTCGACGACTTCGAACAACTCGACGCCGACTGGCGAGAACTCGCCTACAAGCTGCAGAACGTCCGCGGCCTGCCAGCCGAAACTCGCGACGCAATCTCAGACCTGACCGCCTTGGATCAGCAGATTCGCAAGGCGCTGAACACGCAACCGCAAATCAATCGTCAAGACTTGGCGTTGGAAGCGGCGGGACTGGCGGGTGCTCTGGAAAATCTGCAGGAAGACATCTCTACAGAATTGGGCCGGACTCAGCAGGCACAACAGTATCTGATTCAGGCCGGTCGCTCACGTCAGCAGATCCTGGCTGTCGTCGCCATGTCGCGCGATTCTCAGTACGACGCTGCGGGGCTGGTACGTGAGTTTAAGCAATATGAAGCCTTCTGGCAGCCATTGGCCGCCAAGCTGCAGGCCGAAGACAATCGGTATCTAGAGCGAGAAATTCGACGCATCAGCCTGTCGACAAGCAAGATTCATCAGTTGCTGCTGCTTCCACAAACAATCGATAAGGCACAACTTGTCTATATGGCCGCGACCTTGAAAAAGGACATCGACGACTTCTTCTCACGCACCCCACTGATCATGGTCATGCATCTGCCAAAAGCTTCTAGAGCTTTGGCCACCGCCGATCAGTTCTATGGCGTCTGCGAGCACTTCGTTGACCAAGTGAATCGTGGCGAAGGTCATGATGAACTCGTGGACTCATTCCGCTACATCGAAGAAGCCGATCACGGCTTTACGGATGTGTACGCGGCGGTCAACAGCGACAAGGCGGTCGCCTCGCTACAACGCATCGAACAAACTGTCGCGACAATTCGCACGGCGTTGCATATCCAACGCGAAGACTTCGATCGAACTGCTGCGATTGAACTTGCCGCATCGATTGCGAACCTGACTGAGCAACTCGACATGGCGACGAAGCAGTGGTTGGCCAACGACAATCAATCGTTCACGAATCAGTGCCGACAGGAAACTGCCACTCTGGTTAGCCAGGCCACCGCCATCCATAACGATCTGGTGCGCGGCGTTCCCGTCTCCCAGCTGCAACGTGAAATCGATCTGAGCTACGATCACTGGCGTACGGCGTACAAGTATTTGGTGAAGTGCCAGACAGAAGACCGCCCTGCCCTGGGACGCTTGTCCGGCCGACTGACTCCCGCACTCGTTGAACTGCGAACCATGATCTCGCAATCAACGATCGAGCAAACGGCTCAGCGACCAGTACGACGGTAGTCTAAGAGTTTGCGAATTGAAAAGAAGAAGCCCGGAACGCGCCTGTGTTCCGGGCTTCTTCGTTGATTGCCGCCGATCAAGCGACCGTGCTCACTCGTCGTACTTCAACAGGAATTGCGGGTTAATGACCTTGAAACTCAAACGCCCACCCACGTCCTGATCAAACTGTTCCACATCGGGGCGAAACACAATCCCCTCACGCTGTGTTTTCGACTGCAACGTGCTGACTCCAATCGAGAGTTCAACCAGTTGATCGATTGAGTGATCCAGAACAATTGGGCCTAGCTCGGGAATCCCGGTCAGTTCGGCGGCCTCCAATGCCTGCAAGTACACCGAACGATCAACCAAGCGATACTGACCAATACTGAAAATGTTGAAGACTCGCAGATCGACTCGAGCCAGGGCGTACTTGTTTTTTTGAATGCCTGGGCCAATCACTTCACCCTGAATCGCCGGCTGAAATCCAAAGCGATCTTGAATTCGTGCCAGTTTTCCTGGCAAGTCGAGTGTTTTAGCCAATCGGACCATGACATTCGTTTCGTCAGTTTCATCCAGCCATTGATTGCGACTGCAAATTCCAAACTCGCCATCTCGCAAGAACGCCGTCATTGATGAGCCATCCAGCTTCTCCGTCAGATGAAATGTTTGACCTCGATACCGCTCCAATATCGGTTCCAGAACCTGAATTCGAATTTCATCGGTCTTTGACAGAAATGCGGGAAACGCTCCCTTGATGC
>DASYEA010000447.1:0-4929 GCA_036499265.1 Schlesneria sp.
GAGATCCACGGATTGCGGCTGTGGTGAATTCCGGCACGCGACGATTAGTGGACGAGTTGATAATCGAACTTTGAGTTCTGTGATCGTCTGATTGAGCAGCGGATGACGCAGTGCTGGGGCTACTTCCAACATAGGATCGATAACGAACCTGCGATACCATGCGGCGCGGTGAGGTATCGTCAGCGATGGCTCGTTCATCACTAACTGGTCGACGAACAAGATGTCCAGATCGATCGGCCGACTTCCCCAGCGGATACCTTTCTTCCGCCCCAAGCTGATTTCGACGGCTTGGAGGCGCGTCAGCAACTGTGCCGGTTCCAGCGCCGTGGAAAGAGAAAAGACCGCGTTCGAAAAAGTGTTACCAGCATATTGTCCGACGGGGCTGGTGTGATAGTTGCCACTGCGACGGACGAGTTGAAGATCGGGTTGTTGCGCAAGCTCATCCCAGGCAGCGTCGAAAACCTCGTGTGAATTCCCGAGGTTTCCGCCGATGCCAATCCAGCAAACACGCATATCACGTCCGTGAGCGTAGTCTTAAAGCCCGTGAGCCTGCATCGTATTGTCGATGCCTTTCCAGCTTTTGTTCTGACCACTGCCAAACGCGGCCACTGCGGCGATCACAACGGTAATGACGAAGCCGAGCATAACGCTGTACTCTACGGATGTCGTTCCCGAATCTTCTCGTAGAAATCTAGTCCACCTGCGCATCGCTTTGACCCTTAAGCTGCTTTTGGGGATGGTTCTCGAAACGGCCATCTCGCAAACCTAATTTGGCCATATCGAAACCTACCACAGGAATGGCGTGAGTCAAATTGCAACAGTTGGAATTTTGTGGAACATCGAAAGGCCCTGGCACCAACCAGGGCTTTCGTGCGGGAATCTCATGCTGATTTGATGGCGATTACCAACCGAGCGACATATTCGTTTCGACCGCTCGCTGAGCCTCGTGCAGATCAGAGCCGGTGTCCTGCATGTACAGTCGGATCGCGTGAAGTTTGTCGCCGCGGGCTCGGCTCAGGCAGTCGCGGGCTTTGTCGCAGGGTTCGACGGCCCCTTCGATTCCGAGCATCCGCTTGGAGATCACCCAGACATCGCGCGGGCGTTTGGCCACGCGTTTGACTTCCTCTTCCGGATAATTTTCACGAGTGATCGCTTCGGCGGCGGCCTGGCTGTCGGCCCAGGCGATCATGATGTGTGCGTTCGTCTCAATTTCGTAGAGTGCCATCTTTTACCTCGGTTTCCACTAGAGAACGGGACTGAACCGGGACCTGTGACAGAAATGATTAGACATCGTTTAGTATACCTTGGCAATTCGCGAGCCGTCCACAATCGATCGATGATGCAATTCTCTGTGGAAGTTGGATTGAACAGCGAATTGACAAACCAAAGTAGAGATGGTTGTCTGTGGTGCTCGGAATCATGATTTCTCCAACTACCGCCGCTGTCTCCCCAAGTACCTCGCACTCCGTCCGCATTATGCAGTTAAGGGGTGTCAGCGTTCACAATCTGCGACAGATCGATCTGGATCTTCCGTTAGGGAAGTTGATCGTGCTGTCCGGCGTCAGCGGCTCCGGAAAAAGCAGTCTCGCCTTCGATACGATTTTTGCCGAAGGCCAGCGTCGCTACATCGAGAGCTTTTCCGCATCGGCCCGGCAATACCTGGAACGGATCGAGCGACCGAATGCCGATCGAATCGCTCACGTGCCGCCTGCGATCGCGATTCGTACGGACTCGTCCGCTCGTGAATTGTCGTCGTTGACGACCGTGGCCTCGTTGTCTGAGATTGATGTAGCCCTGCGGCGGCTATTCGCACGAATTGGCCGTGTCATTTGCCCGGCGTGTGGCTGCGAAGTCCGGCCTCAATCGGTCCCGGACGTGATTTCCGCGATCCAGCAACTTCCTCTTGGGACGCGACTGCAGCTCTGCTTCATCCCTGCCACTGAAGATGATCAACAGGCCTCTGCCGCTTGGCTGGCGCGAGGCTTTACGCGGGCAATCTTGAACGGGCAATCGCTGTCGCTTGAGCAGCTCGCTGTCGGCACGACGTTGAAAGAAACCTGGATTGTCGCTGACCGCTTAGTCGCAGGCAAAGCGACTGCCGAGCGAATCGCCGATGCGGCAGAGTTGGCATTCCGCGAGGGAAATGGCCGTTTCGCAATGTTGGTCGAACGAGATGTCGACGAGTTAGTCGAGGTGGCATCTGCCTTGAATGTCGACGGTCGCACATGGCAGGTCGTTCGATTCAGCCGCCATTGGGAATGCACGAATTGTCATCGCCAGTTTCTGCCCCCGGAGCAGCGGCTGTTTGAGCCCAATTTCCGTGGCGGTTGCCAAGCCGAAGTACATAAGAATCGCGATCCGAGCCGTGCGGCGGCGAATCAGAATTGTCCGCAGTGCCAGGGGACATGGCTTTGTGCTGAAGCCTTGGCTGTTCAGATCGGCCAGCGAAATATTGCGGACATGCTAAACCTGACTATCGATCAGGCGATGCAGGTGATTGCCGACCTGTCTCAATCAATCTCGATTGATGAGCAATCGGTTTCTCAGTTGGCACGCGACGAGATTCAACGTCGGTTGGAACTCGTCGCCGGGCTCTGTCTTGGCCATTTGAAATTGCAGCGGGGTGCTCGATCGCTATCCGGTGGACAGATTCGACGGCTGATGCTTGCCGCCGCGTGTGGGTCTCGCATTACGGGCACTCTGTGCATCGTCGATGAGCCGTCCGCGGGACTGCATCCGAGCGAAGTGCCGAATGTCATGCAGACGCTGCGACAACTGGTGCAGCAGCGAAACAGTGTGATTGTCGTGGATCACGATCCAAAGATGATTCGAGCCGCTGATTATGTCGTGGACCTGGGTCCGGGAGCGGGACCACAGGGCGGACTCGTTGTCTTCGAGGGAACGCCAGACCTGTTGCTGCAGGCGAAGGATTCGGCGACTGCCCAGGCATTGCGGTCGGACGTCGATCGTGCAGCGAGCCCCAGTGCGCCTCGAAAGCCTGATGGGTGGATCGATCTGAATCAGATCGAGTTTCGAAATTTGAAGGATTTGCGGGTGAAAATCCCGTTGGGGGTGCTGTGCGTGATCTCGGGGCCGGGTGGCGTTGGGAAGACCTCGCTGCTCTCGGGAGTGCTGGTCCCTGCACTGCAGTATCGATTGAATCCGACGCTGGATGCCGTGGGCCGGGACTGCTGTGAGATCACTGGAGGCGAGTCGATCACAGATCTCTCGGTGGTGGATCGCACGCCACTGACTCGTTCGTCCCGCAGCAATGCCGCGACTTGGATCGATGTGTTCGATGACATTCGCGATGTGTTCGCGATGAGTGCGGAAGCCAAGCAGCGCGGGTTCGGTCCGCAACAGTTCAGTTTCAACGCGACACAAGGGGGGCGGTGTCGGGCTTGCCGGGGAACAGGCGTGTTGCGGCATGACATGCAGTTTCTGCCCGATGTGACTCTGACCTGTCCGGAATGCGGTGGGACACGCTATCGGCGCGAGATTCTGGATGTGAAATACCGCGGTCGATCCATTGCCGATGTGCTGGCAATGAGTGCTGCGGAGGCGGCCACATTCTTTCGTAATCACCAGCGACTGCAGGGTCGGCTGCAGATGTTGAAGCAGATCGGACTCGACTACCTCGTGCTGGGTCAGCCGACAGATACCCTTTCGGGTGGTGAAGCTCAACGCTTGAAACTGGCCGCGCGGCTGACAGCAGGCCGCGGATCGACGCTGATAGTTTGCGACGAAGCGACCGTCGGACTGCATCCGGCCGACGTCACGCGACTGGCCAATTGTTTCGATGAGCTGTTGGGCATCGGGCACTCGATTGTGGTGATCGACAATAGTCCCGAGTTACTGAACGCCGCCGACTACGTGATTGAACTCGGCTTGGATCCCAACAATGGGGAGGCCCGGATTGTGTTTGAGGGGCCTCGGACAGACTTGGGAAAGAAAAAGCCCACTAAGCCCAAGCGAAGCTCCTAGTGCGGGTCGCACTTCCGTGTCGCGTTTAAGCTTGGATTAGACGCAGTGAGTCAAGGCTCGCGGGACGCCACAGTCATGTGGGATGCGCTCTTAAAGAGCGAATTGCCGGTACAAGCGACGCCTTACCTATCTTCTGCAGCTTATTCGTCTGCCGCGGCGGAGTTCACAGGTGGCAGGCGGCGGCACCTTCCTCTATTATCCGCTCATGAATCGCGAGGTGAAAGTCCATCTATTGCCGATGCTCTTTGAGCCGCAAGACGTTCGGGGCGGGATTGCCGTCATTATCGACGTGCTGCGCGCCTCGACGACGATCGTCCATGCGCTGGCGAATGGGGCCAGTTCTGTCATTCCTTGCGGGGAAATTGAGGACGCGTGCGGAATCGCAGCGAAGCATCCCTACGGAACTGCCCTGTTGGGGGGCGAACGCGAAGGGGTGCTGATCGACGGATTTCACCTGGACAACAACCCATTTGCCTATTCAGCCGAAGTGGTCCGCGACAAAACGATCGTGTTCACGACTTCAAATGGGACGCGGGCTCTGTTACGAGCAGCGCAGGCAGATCGTGTCCTGATCGGCTCATTTGTGAACCTGCAGGCCATCGTGAATGTCCTGGCTGCTGATTCGCGGCCGGTCCACGTGGTCTGTGCAGGGACCAAGGGCAAAATCACCGTGGAAGACTGTTTATGTGCGGGTGCGATCGTTGACCGCTTGTTGACCGTGACCGGCTGCTCCGAATCGGAATGGACTGACGATCAATTGCGGTTGGCGTTAGACCTGTACCGCCAGGAGGCCTCGACGCCGGAAAGCTTTCGGCAGGCGATGCGGTCTGGCTACGGCGGACGAAATTGCGTGCGACTGGGATACGACGAGCAAATTGAACGAGCGGGGACGACCGACCTGTTCGAGATGGTGCCCGAATACAATGTGGGCTCGAACTTGATCAC
>DASYEA010000448.1:0-7261 GCA_036499265.1 Schlesneria sp.
CGCTGCTGCGAGATATTGCGGCTGACGACAATCGCGATGTCAATGAGCGATGCGAAGCGATCGTCGGGCTGGCCGCACTGGTTAAGATGGAAGCAGGCAGCGGACCGAACCGCTCGTTGCTGATGCTGCTTTTGAAATCGAAAGACGCCTCGATCAAGCGCGAAGCCGTCCGAGCGCTGCGAAGTCTTGTCGCAGATGCCGAAATTCGTGCAGCCCTCGAGGGCATTGCCGACTCATTAAGCAGTGAACCAGATCAGGCCGTGGCAGTCGAACTTGCCGACCAGATCGCCCTCGGTTTCGACGACGCAAGACTTCCGTATCCGCCGGCGTCGATCAAGAAGTTGATTTCGAAACGACCCAAGGAGAATTACCAGTGGCTGGCTGATTTGGATCAACATCGAGAAGGCGATGTCGCCGCGGGGCGTCGCACATTCTTTCATCCGGCCGGCGCGGGTTGTTTCAAGTGCCATCGGATCGAGGGTCGAGGGGGTCGTGTTGGGCCGGATCTGTCGCGAGTCGCGGGGGCGACGAATCAAATTAAACTCCCACCGATCCGCTACCAATTGATCCAGTCGATCCTGGAGCCCAGCCGCGAAGTCGCGCCTCAATTCACGTCGTGGTCCTTTGTCCTTCATGACGGTCGCGTCGTGAACGGCATGATCGTTCACGAAAATGAAGGGAAGACGATCGTTGGAAATTCAGAAGGGCAAGCGATCGAACTCAAGACCGTCGACATCGAAGAGCGATCGCCTCAACGGGCATCGGTCATGCCTGAAAAGCTGGTGGATCGGATGACGTTACAGGAACTGCGCGACCTGATTGCGTTCCTCGAAACTCTACGATAGGCAGACATCTTGAGTAACAGTAGTGATCAAAGAGGAATGGCGGCGCGCGATTTGCGGTTTGCAGCGTGAAGGTGTTATCTTGTCATCTGTTCGAATTGCCAATCTTAAATCGACCTTAAGAAGGAAGCTGGACAAAGCAATGATCGCGGTGAAACGTTGACTGGACTGAAAGTGAAACCGATCGCCGCGGATTGGAACAAGGCTTCCTCGACCCTCGCCCCGACAGTTTGCATCGTGCTGGCCTTGGTAGTGGTGCTCTTGCTCGGAGGTTGGGGCGTCTATCAAGATGGGGAACGGTACTCGCTGGCCGTTCTGCAGTCGGCGGTGATGAATGCGCGTTCCGGTGCCGAACGAACGGCAGGCCGTGTCGAACAAGAGCTTCTCGATCTTGGTGCCGATGGCACGTTGTCGGCGGCCTCGAACTGGCTGCGCGAACATTGGAAACGAGTGGCTCCGCGTCCCGACCGCCTTTATGGTGCTGTCGTCGACACGGATGGAAAGATTGTCGCCCATAGCAATGCCAGCCTGGTCGGTGGGATGCTTTGCCCCGCATCGCAGTTTGAACCGGTTCAAGGGGTCGGTCCCAACGTTTTTCGAACGTCCTGCCCTGCCCTTAGTGATCAGCAATCGATTGAGGTCGTCGTTCCGATTGACTTCGGTGGTCTGAAACGAGGCACCTATCATTCGGGCATCAGTTGGAGCATGCTGCAAGAGAGGATTCGAAGTAGTCGTTGGCGAAGTCTGATGGCCTGGGGAATCATCATTGGATGCATTCTCCTGGTGGTTTTGTTCTCCAGCATTTCACTGTACCGCATCACGCATCGAGCCGTGGCCTTGGAACACGCTTTGGCCATGTCCAATGCACGTCGCATCGGCGAGATGAGTCAGTTAATCATTGGACTGGCTCACGAAATTCGAAATCCCTTGAACGCTGTCCGACTGAATCTGTTTACTGCGGAGCGGGTGTTCCGCCGCGAGGCTGAATTAAGCCCAGAGGAAACGACGGCCATGCTTAGCGAATCGGTGCGAGAGGTCGTCCGGATCGACGAACTGATCACGCTGCTATTGGGTTACGCCCGACCCGAGCAATCGAAGCCACAACGTGTCAATGTCGGCAACGAGATCGATGCCGTATTGCAGTTCTTACGGCCCGGATTGCAGTCGGCAGAGATTTGCGTCACGTTCACCCCCCCTGCCGAACCGGTCTTTATCGAAGCGGGTCGCGGACATGTTCGTCAGATCCTGCTCAACCTGCTGACCAATGCACGCGATGCCGTCAGTCAGCATTCCGGTCGCATCGATTTGGCTCTGACTACGCAAGACGACATCGTCACTCTAAAAATTAGCGACAATGGTAGCGGCATTTCTCCGCAGGCATTGCCACGTATTTTCGAGCCGTTCTTCACCACAAAAGAAGATGGTGTCGGTCTAGGACTGGCTATCGTCAGAAGCTTGATAGAATTGGGAGGTGGCACTATCGAATATCTGCCTGGTGTCAGTGGCAGTTCCTTCAAAATCCAGTGGCCCGTGGCTCCCCACCGCAACAATGTGGAGTAAGTAGCTGAATGTCGAAGCCGGAAATCTTAATTGTCGAAGACCAGTTGCGCGAAGGCAATGCAATGGTCCGTCTATTGACCACCGAGGGCTATCAAGCCACTCATGCCAGGACAACGGCCGAGGCATTGCAGCGAATCTCGCAGCCGATTGATCTGGTGATCTGCGACGTCCGCCTGGGGGTGGATAGCGGGGTTGAGTTGTTGAAGCTGTGGAAGCAGCAACGCCCTTCGACACAGTTCATCATGGTCACCGCCTATGGCGAAGTTCATTCGGCGGTCAACGCGATGAAACTGGGGGCGGAAGATTATTTGACCAAGCCCGTCGATCCCGGTGAATTCCTGCGACTGGTCCGCCAGACGCTGGAACGCGGTCTGTGGAAAGCAGCCAGTTTGCCGGCGGACTCTACCGATCAGCAAGGCTTTTCAGGAATCCTCGGACGTTCACCCGCCGTACTGGAATTGATCGACCGGATTCAGCGTGCCTCGCAGGTCGAAAGCCAGGTCTTGATCCTCGGTGAATCTGGAACTGGGAAAGAACTGGTGGCCTCGGCGATTCATCAGCACAGCCGCCGAAATGCCGGTCCCTACGTCGCCGTCAACATTGCGGCCGTTCCGGAAAGCCTGATCGAGTCCGAGCTATTCGGGTACGTCAAAGGTGCCTTCACCGGGGCGGGGCAAGAACGCATCGGGCGGTTTGAAGCGGCCCACGGCGGTACGCTGTTTATTGATGAAATCGGAGATTTCCCGTTGGCCTCGCAGGCCAAGCTGTTGCGCGTGCTGGAAAATCTTCGCGTGAACCCCGTCGGTAGTAACGAAGATCGCTCGGTCGATGTGCGCGTCATCGCGGCCACCAGTCGGAATCTGACAGACCTGGTTGCCAACGGCACCTTCCGAGCGGATTTGTTCTATCGACTGAACGTCGTCACCATCCAACTGCCCCCTCTTCGAGAACGTCAGGAGGATTTGCCCATTCTCATTGACGCATTCGTGGCGGATAGTTGCGAACGGCATGATCGACGGTCGCCTGGGTTCTCTGCTGATCTGCTGCAATTCCTGCACAGCTATGATTGGCCGGGCAATGTCCGGCAACTGCGGAACACAATTGAAAACATGATTGTGATGTGTCGAGGCGACGTGCTGTCGGTGCATGATCTTCCGGCGTATCTCAGCGGAAACCCGTACGCTCCGACGATTCCCGCTGTCGCCACAGGCGCGGGGAGTCTGCAGGATATGGAACGAACGGCGATCTTGTCGGCGCTCGACCGATTTCACGGAAATCGAACACATGCTGCAGAAGCGCTCGGAATTTCGGTACGCACCCTTCAGCGCAAACTGAAAGCATGGGGAGTGGGAGGTGAGTCTACCGAATCAATCGACTGAGTGCGACAATCCGTCATGCGGTGCCCGCGAAATCGCGACAGCCTGACGTGATCAGCTGTGCGACTTGCGGCCGTTTCTGCCGAGAAGTGGTTGCAAAGAAGTCAATTGTCAAAACGACTTCTAGAAACGCTTCTCTTTCTTCTCGCGGCATCTCAACTGCGTTCAGTGAGTGCAGGGGGCCTTCACAAAGCCATCAACGCCAGAGGACGGCAAGAACCGATGCATTATTCTGAACAATACTCGAATGCCTTTGCTTGTAGTTCCAAATATGCAGGAGGCTGGATAGCACTCTATCGATCGTTGCAGGGAGGCGTTCCTCATGCCTTCGAGATTGTGAAAGTGCTAAGGTCGCGAGGTTTTTCATTTCCCTGGCTTCCCGAGTTCTCATTCGACGACACGGAGTTGCGATGTTATCGAGTCGTCCATCAAGCCTGGCGTGAGAAGTTGCTGCCTGATTTCCTCAGCCTGCTGCAGGCCTGGGAATCAGAAGGTCGACTGGCCAGCCATGCTTGCCGACCCGAATTTCAAAATGCGATCCTTGGTTTTCGACGGAGGACTCGCAACGTCGACATTGATCGGGTCACCGATTGTTTTCGACGCACGAATGATTCCAAGATGCGACTGGGTGAACTGAGTGAAATGTCGACGATGATCGAGATTGAGGGGCAGTTGAACACCATCTGGCTCTGCTTCGGTGATCGCAACTTGCATTGATCTTCTGGTCACCTGCGCATCCCGCCCTTATTACTCTTGTCATCCCCGCTCAGTCGGGAATCCAGTGACTCGCCTGACATCGATTGATGAATCAAGGACTGTTGTCCTACGACGACAACCTGCCCTGATTCGATGCCGAGTTACTGGCTTCCCGTCTGGGCGAGAATGTTCGGATTTGCGAATAATTGAGGCCATGTATTGGCCGAAATACGCGTCAAATTGGCCAGTGCGCATCGCCGTGCCACGACATCATGGCCGCATCGCGTGCGATCCATGAAGCCGCTTAATCGTCTCAATTGTCGCTCGGCAATTGAGTTGTGACCAAACTAACGAATTGCTTAGTGTTTGGCATCGTTGCTGCTTTCGGAGCGTTCACATTCGTATTCGACCTTCCAGAGGTAGCTATGAGAATCGTATTTGCCCTGACCACTTGGTGGCGGAGGATCAGATCTCAATCGAGGTCGCAGTCTTCCAAGATCATTTCGAATGTGCAGACGTCAGACACATCGATTGACCCAGCATGTTCTGCAGACCAGGCTGAGTATGAATTCGCGTACTGGCAATGCCATGAGATGCTGCGACATTTTCATTCGCAGCCAATGTGTTAGATGCCCAAAATTGACATCGTCTCGATTCACGCGCGGTAGCGCTCCCCCGCGTGAGATGTTCATGGAACCGGTGAATGGATTTCCGGTCAGGCGAGGTCCTCCTTTCTTTGTGGAGCAACGAATGCATCCCAGACACCCTCACATTCGCAGCGTGCTTTTAGCCTGTTTGATGGCACTTACCCGCCTGCTGCCTGAAACGTCTGAACTGACGGCCAATGGAGGTGAGCCTGATATCTCCATCACAGCATTGCGCCAGCCCGAGAAATTACCAGAGGACCAAAAGTTGACTTTGAAAATCTTCGGCCGTGTTTTCGATGCAGAGACAGGTCATCCCGTCGCCAAATGTCGAATTATTCCCGCGGCTGTCATTAAAGAGGAAGATGATCACGTCACCTGGCAAACTCAACATCTGCGAGAATTCTCGGGGGGTGAGTATCTCTATGAACCGCGTCAGCCTTGGGACTTAACCAGGCTGCGCATCGAAGCGGATGGCTTTCGGCCAACGGTGACGCATGCGGTTCGCAAGGGTGAGTCGGAAGAGATCGATGTGATGTTGATTCGTGAAGTCCTGGCGGGGACTGTCTTGCTGCCCAACGGACAACCCGCGGCCAATGCCCAGTTGGCCGTGGCCTCTTACACAAATGAAGTCACCGTCCGGGCCGATCAACTCTCTTACCGAGGGCACGCCGCGCGGTTGCGTCGCATCGTCGAAACCGACCGCGAAGGTCGATTTGAATTGCCAACGGAAATGGATCCTTCGGCCCTGATCATCGCGCATCCCTCTGGATACACCGAAGTCACGATTGTGGCTGCGTCCGCGCAACGAACGAATTCCGGTTTGCAGGCAGGCCCCCACGATAAACGTTCCGCGAAAATCACGTTGAAACCCTGGGGGCGCGTCGTCGGCAATGTTCGCATGAAGGACATGCCGGTCGCCGATGCGAAGTTCTGCCTCTATCAATCTCGGCACGATCAGGTCTTTGTCTGGGCCAGTCAGACGATTGCATCGGATGGCAGTGGCCGCTTCGTAGTCGAACATCTTCCGCCGGGACCGCATGGCGTCTGCCTGCGCTGTGTCGAGAATGGCGGGAGCGATAATGGCAGCACGATCATTGGATTGCCTGTTCAGTTTGAGATCTTTGCCGGAAAAGACACCCCTCTCGAACTTGGCGTCGGTAGCCGTACCTTAGTTGGGCGGCTTGCGTCTCCTGATGATTTTCCTCACGCGATTGATTGGGCCAAGGTCAATCTTCGCGTGTTCCCCAAGGCACCGCATTTCAGCGGGCGGATCGAAGGCGGAAACGATCCCGTCCGATGTTGGTCGCGCTTCCTGCAAACAGAGGAAGGAAAAACCTATGTTCGTGACGATATCGCGGTCGCCGCAGACGGGTCATTTCGCGTCGAGGGACTACCGCCGACTGAGTATCAGGTGATGATCAGTGCCAGCGAACAAGCTGTCCATGGCGGTCATTTTCAGAAGGGTGAATTACTGCGGGGCGGTGCCAAGGTACAACTTCCGCCAATCGTTGTGGATCAACGGCCTGATCCAATCGATCTGGGAACCATCAAGCTGACCGCGACCGTGTCGCCGTAGGCGATCATTTCTCGCCTTCCTGAGCGGGGCGGCGTAAGCCCCTTGGCGTCTTTCATCGCAACATCACCAACGGCCACTCGTGGGTAATTCAGGCCGAGCGCTCCGGCAACAGTTGATCGATCGGTGTCCCGGCACAGTATTTCATCGGGCGTCCGATCGGCGTAATCACTTCTTTTGCGTAATCGACCCCCAATGTGTGCAGCACCGTGGCATAGAGGTTGGCGACTTCGATGGGTTTTTCGGGTTGAGCCTTTTGGCCCGTCGGATCGGTTGCCCCCAGCACAGCACCGCTGCGCAATCCGCCGCCACCGATCAGGCACGAGAAGCCCGTTGGCCAGTGATCGCGGCCGCCCAAAGGATTAATTTTGGGTGTGCGTCCAAACTCACCGATGACCAGCACGACCGTCGATTGCAACAGGTCTCGATCTGCGAGATCTTTGAACAACGTCGCCAAGGCCGGGTCAAGTTCCTTCGCACGGTTCACATGCGCTTCCATGTTCTTCGCGTGCGAATCGAAGCCGTTCAAACTTACTTCGATCGATCGGACTCCCACTTCCAGCAAGC
>DASYEA010000449.1:0-4975 GCA_036499265.1 Schlesneria sp.
AGTTCCGACGAAACTGCTGCCGTGGGTTCCCGCTGATGCCAACGCCGTTGTGGTGATCGATGTCGAGTCGTTGTTTCATACTCCACTGGCAACGCGTGAAAACTGGCGCAAGCAGGCGGGGGATCGCTTTGCGAACCAGGAAGTCAGCGTTCCGCCGGAAGCTCGACGAGTCGTCATGGCATCGCAACTGGATCTGGGTGGGGGCCTGCAACCCGTCTGGGAACTGGGGATCATGGATGTCGAACGAACTCCATCGTTTGCACTGATCGCGCGACGCGAAGGTGGTCACCTCGATACGATCGGGGGACACTCGGCCGTCACTCTTCCGGGCGGTCGAAGCGGAGTCGAATTGGATGCGGGCGTGATCCTGGTGACGTCGCAACCCAATCGGCAGGTGATCTCACGCTGGGTCAGTTCCGCGAAGAAAGACGCTGCGCGGTTGTCGCCATCCTTGGCAAAAGGACTGGAGCAGGCCGATTCCAAGTCGCATCTAGTCGTGGCGGTGGACCTCGCCGACAGCGTGACAGCGGCACCGATTCGCGAACTGCTGACAAAATTTGAGCCGCTGAAAGGAAAGACTGCGGACCAGGCCGACATCGCCGACATCCTGGCCAGCGTCAAGGGAGTCGTGCTAACCGTTCGCGTCACCGATAAACGCGAAGGATCACTGCAAATCGACTTCGCCAAGCCGACGGCGATCATTCAACCTGTGGCTAAGCCACTGATTGAAGAGATCCTGCAGACTTTGCAAATCGGCTTGGCGGATCTGGAAAATTGGACGGCGACTGCTTCAGGAACATCACTGACGATGAAGGGTGAGTTTTCGCAACCTGACCTGCGAAAGATCATCAGCCTCTTTGCCGCATCGCCGGCGACCCACGACGTCCGAGAAACCTCGGGCGATTCGGGCACACCCACACCGCCAAGTGCCGAGACTTTGAAGGCCCAAGCATCGCAGAAGTTCTTCCATTCGGTGAAGGGGTTGCTCGACGATCTGCGCAAGACACTCGACAAGACTCAACGCGACAACCAGCTTGTCTGGATGGAACGCTATGCTCGCAAGATCGACGACCTGCCGATGAAGGATGTCGATAAGGATCTGTTGACGTTCGGTGGCAACGTCAGCAGTTCGTTACGATACCAGGCTCAGGCTGCACGAGTCTCATTCCTGCGTAGCGGTGTGCGAACGGCCCAGCCCGTTTATCAAAACTATTCCTACGGTGCCGGAGCGGTCGGACCCTATGGCACCTACGGCGGCTATTCGTTCTCGGGCACCGTGCAAGTCTCACCCGACTTCGGTCAGATTCGCACAGAAGAGCACGCCAATGCCGCTTCTGTGAAAGCCTCAGAAATGAAGCAGATCGAAGATGGCCTGGTCCAGATCCGTCGTGCGATGACCGAACGCTACAACGTCGAATTCTAAACTGCGGGCTCGATCTGCCGGCGGTAGCGGGAATCTTTGGTCAGCGATCGCGCCGAATTGTGAGAGAAAAATGGATTTCGGCAACTGGATTGGCATCCTTCCGCTGTGGGCCGTTTTTGCGTTCACATTGGTGGTCTGCATCGGCTCGGTGGAAGTCGGCACCGTGCTGGCAGGAATTGTGCTCCGGCAAAAGAATGAGAAAGAGCCGGAAGGTCCACTGGGATCAGTAGTGGGTTCGCTTCTGGGGCTATTGGCATTTATTCTCGCGTTTACGTTTGGCATGGCGGCGTCCCGATTCGATGCACGTCGCCAGTTGGTTCTAGATGAAGCCAATGCGATTGGGACGACCTACCTGCGAGCGGACTTGCTGCCCCAGAAGGAAGGTGTGGAAGTCCAAAAGCTGCTTCGTGAATATGCCCAGATTCGCCTGAATTTAGCAGATAAGAACATCGATGAGATCTTGAAATCATCGACCGACACCCAAGGCCAGTTGTGGGCTCAGGCGAAATTACTCGTTAAGGAAGAAATGGATTCCGAGTTGCGATCCTTGTTCATCACGTCGTTGAACGAACTGATCGACCTGCATCAGAGTCGCGTCACAATCGGATTGCAGCGTCGCATCCCGGGAACCGTGTGGCTGGCGGTGTACCTTCTCACCGCGCTTTCGATGCTCGCGGTGGGATATCAGGTCGGGATGTCCGGGATTCGGAGACTACGAGGTACTCCAGTTTTGGCCGCGGCGTTCTCACTGGTGATCGTGATGATTGCCGATATTGATCGTCCCGCAGAAGGACTCATGCGAGTCAGTCAGCAAGCAATCGCAGACGTTCAACAAATGATGCTCGGCAATACACCGTAAAGTCAGGAATTATGATGGCCGAGAATTCATCCGAGCGGGCCGCAGATTCACCAGATGTGACGGATCAATTGGCGGCGCAGACCACTCCAGTCCATCACATGGATGGACTACGTGAGTTCTGGCAGACAACCGCTCCCTATGATCCTCACAGGCCATTGGATTCGATGCAGGCTCGATACGATCAGGGCAAGGCGTTGCGTCAGCAGTTGCCACGCGAGTCCCACGCAATATGGACGCCGCCCACGGATCGACCTGATCCTGTCGCGACAGTGTTGGCCAGCAACGCAGGACGCGAAGAAGCGTTGATCCCACTCCGGATGGAACGCATGGCCGCGTCGCCATTTGCATTTTTGCGCGGCGCATGTGCAGTCATGGCGGCAGATCTGGCTCACACACCAATCAGTGGGCCGCAGGTCATGCTCGATGGCGATGCACACCTCAATAATTTCGGACTGTATGGAACTCCGCAGCGCGATGTGGTCATCGACATTAACGACTTCGACGAAGGAACCGTCGGACCCTGGGAGTGGGATCTGAAGCGACTTGTCGCCAGCGTCAACGTGTGCGGGCGTGACAATGGCCTCGACCTTCAGGAGCGACGTTCGGCTGTGATGCGGTGTGTGTCAGGATATGCACTAAATGTGCAGCGCCTGATGAAGCTGGGAATTCTGGAAACATGGTCGCTATTTGCTTATGCGGAGCTGGACCGAAACGAAGCGGTGCTCCGTAAGGTAGGAGTTCAAGTTAGCAACAAATTTCGAGCGGTCGCCAGAAAGGTTCTGGCGAAGGCACAACGGACACACAGCAAATCCCTGTTAGAAAAGGTGGCGGAGCGTCGACCCGACGGAACCTGGCGATTTCTCGAAGCGCCGCCAATCCTGACTCACGTTGATGATGAAACGCGACAAAAGTTAATCGCCTCGCTGGCCGACTACGCCGAGACGTTGTCCCCCGAAAACCGGTTCATGTTGAGACGTTATTCGGTCGCCGATGTTTGTCATCGTGTGGTTGGAGTCGGCAGTGTCGGGCTGCGCGCCTACTTGCTGCTTCTGTTTGGCAACGGAGATGATGATCCGCTGTTTCTGCAAGTCAAAGAGGCGGTGACACCGGCACACGCACCATACTTGCCGAAAGTCGAATACCGAGTCGATCACGAAGGTCGCCGAGTCGTTACCGCGCAACGTGCATTGCAATCCCTTGGCGATCCGCTGCTTGGCTACACGACAATCGATGGGCGACATTACTTCGTCCGGCAAATGAAGAACCTGAAGGCATCGATGCCCGTGGAATGGCTCACCGGTGAGTCGTTTGAATTCTGGTGCTGGATCTGTGGTGTCTTGCTGGCTCGTGCGCATGCTCGCACAGGCGATGTCGCGAAGATCGCAGGGTACATTGGCAAATCCGACGCGTTTGCAAACGCGCTGGCCACATTTGCGGAAGCCTATGGTGACCAAACCGAGCGAGACCATGCGGCACTTGTCGAAGCGATCGCCGCGGGCCAGGTGAATGCCGTCTATCAGGACAATCTCGAATACGATGAATTGATTGAATCGTGAAGACGGTCTTCCTTTGTACAAACATCGTCTCGTTCATCGGCGTCATGCCAAAGCATAGCTGACAGGGCGACCCTTACTCATCGAGTTCCTTCAGGCGAGTCTTGACCCGTTTCTTTTTCTTCTTCACCTTCACGACTTTGTCTTGGGGGGTGGGTTCTGGCATCCAATAAGGTTGCGAGAGAATCGCCAATCGGCCAGCGACGACGAACCCGAAGATAATCATGCCGAATCCGACGACTGGATACCAAGCTCGATGCGCAATGATGCCGTCGTGGACCTTCGCATACGAGACGATCTGCTGGCCGTCTCGTTCGATCTGATAGACCCAGGCGTTTTTGAAGGCATCTGTCCAGACCGTAATCGTCTCGCCCGAATTTACGGACTCGGCCAGTTCGCGCGCCTGCGGAAACCAATAGGGATAGGTGAATCGCTGGCGGTTAATAGTGAAGACCGGGTAGGGCTTAGAAGACCGGCGAGAACGATAGTACTCAGTCTCGACCTGCACGATGCCGTTCACTTGCTGCAACGACTCCAGCGGCGTCACTTCTGTTTCGAAGTGAGCCTTGATCAACATGAACACACCTGCTCCCACGCAACCAATCGCCGTGACCCCCAGACGCAGAAAGTCTCCGACCGGCATCTCAAATTCAGAACGGCCCATGATTCACCCGTTGACCATCGAAAGTTGGCACAGCACGCGTGCTGAGAATCGTCTATATAATCTATTTGTGCAATCGCAACGTCGATATAGTATTCGTCTGGCGATTTCCGCAATGCCGGCAAAGGGGATGCTCATGCTGTCAGCGAGAAATGTAAGTTTCCTGGTGGTGGCTGCAGGTTGCTTGTTGCCGGTGATCGCATTCTTCGTGGCGCACGGCTACGTGAGATATGTGCATTGGGTGCAACCAACCCCTCCGAACCAGGGGGCGATGGTGATCGCCTATCTGGGGTTTATGGCGACAATTCCAATCAGTGTGATTATTGTGACAATCGGTGGAGTGCTCTACCTCCGCGCTCTAAGAAAGAGTCGCGTTCACTAGGTCGCGTGGCCTGACGCTTGTTCTCAATGCGTCGTCCAAACGCCGTTTGAATCTCAACCGATTCGGCGTGTGAAACCGTAGATACGCCGCCGGGCGT
>DASYEA010000450.1:0-4139 GCA_036499265.1 Schlesneria sp.
GTTCCTGGTATTCCAAGGGACAACCAAACCACCTCAACTATTCGGTTTGAATAAAGAAGGGGTTCCGGTCGAGATCGTGACGACCGGCAACTTAGGACTAGGAGCGATCGCACCAGGCGCCGTCTCCTTCGCCAAGCTGGGAGACAAGCCGGGTCTGCTGGTCGCACAAGAAAACTTTGCACGGCACATGGTGCTGGGAACGAACAACCGCTGGCAGGTGGACGAGCAATTCAATTCTGGTGAATCGAATTCTAAGATCGTCGGTGCCACACAGATCGAACTCGATGGCAATCCCGGTCCTGAAATCGCACTGGTGGATGCCGGCGTAAAAAAGCTGCGAGTGCTGCGCAAGACAGACAGCGGCTATACGCAGTGGAAAGAAATTGAACTGGGTGACTTCGCGTTCAAGGCTCTGCGAGTCGCGGATCTGAACGGTGACAAGCGCGATGACTTGCTGTTGTTCGCCGCCGACAAACTGGCGGTCCTCTACGCAGGAGCCGCCGCGCCGGCGATCAAAGAACTGGCATCGTTCGAAAGCCAGCTCGATAAAATCTATCCCACAGACCTCATCGCCGGAGATCTGAATGGAGACGGCAAAGTCGATTTAGTCATGACGGACACGCGGTCGCACTTCGTCGAACTGATCCAGTACCGACCAGCAACCGGATTGAAGCACGCGTTGTACTTCCGCATCTTCGAACAGAAGAGCTTCCGCAACGAAGACGAAACGGGTGGATCAGATCCACGCGAAGGCTTGGCCGTGGATGTCACCGGTGACGGCTTGCAGGATCTGCTGCTGCTGACCCACGATCGACTGATCCTGTACCCACAAGATGGCGGCAGGTAATCATCGTTAACCGCTTGGTCTTTTCGCCAATGTAGACGGCACACTCCGTGTGCCGAAGGTTTCCTTCTTTGTGGAAGACTTCTTCACCGTTGAACTCGTTGAAAACAGAAGCGTTCGGCACACGGAGTGTGCCGTCTACAATCAGTTCTATTTGACTCTCGTCTGTCGAAAAGGGACCGATGCGACAACCTGCGAGGTCATCCCAAACCGAGACTGCAATACAGATTTCGCCATCAGTCCTCAAGCGGCAAATACTCCCCTTTTGCCGATCGCGGAAATACATACAATTCCACGGCTTAGATCTTATTGTCTGAATCAGTGGAGGCGGTCATGTACGCATGCAGCCGACGGTATGGATTTCGTGAACTGATTGTCGCCCTCTTGATCGCAATGGGCTCATCGTCAGTAACTCTGGCCGCGGATCTCGCATCCACCTGGCGTGACGATGCCTCGCTGAACTCCGTCTTTTTTGTAGGCTCCAAGAATGGCTATGCCGTCGGCGCGCAAGGAGCCATCTGGAGAACATCCGATAGCGGCCTTAGCTGGCAACCTGTCGCCAGCGGCGTGACGAGCCAATTCAACAGCGTCTGCTTCATGACTGATCAAATCGGTTGGGTCGCGGGCAGCGAGATCTCACCATTCACGGGTCTCGACACCGGTGTGCTGCTGTTCACCGAAAACGCAGGTGCCACGTGGCGTCGACTGGGCGACGGAAATCTGCCACCCATCACCTACGTCCGCTTCTTCGGGCTTGAAGAGGGTGTGATCGTCGGTCGCCCCAATACAGATGTTCCTTCGGGCATCATGAAGACCAGGGACAGTGGCAAGACCTGGCAGCCGGTCATCGGTGCGACAAATGCCCCCTGGCGAGCCGCTTGCTTCGTCGATCCAGATATGGGTTCAGTCGCCGGACCAGAAGGTCGCCTTTCCTTGGTCGGTGGCGAACAGTTATTGACATCCAAGCTGCCACAGCAAGGACTGAGGACCATCCGCGCCGTCACCGTTCTTCCGGACGATTCGGGCTGGCTGGCGGGGGATGGCGGACTGGTGCTGCGAACCAGCAGCGGCGGTGTGGTCTGGGAATCTCCTGAGACACTGCTTCCCGATGAACTGCGAATCGGTATGGACTTCCGCGCGGTCGAATCCCGAGGCACCAATGTCTGGTTGATCGGCTCACCCGGGAGTGTCGTCTGGCATAGTGCGAATGGTGGACGAAATTGGCAACGCTATCTCACCGGCCAAACTGCGCCGCTCAACTCATTGCGATTCATGAACGATGCGCTGGGAATCGCGGTTGGCGAATTCGGAGCGATCATTCGTACCGAAGATGGCGGCCGCTCGTGGCAACCGGCACGCGGTAACAATCGACGTGCGGCGATCTTGTCGTTGCAATCGCGGCCATCGCAACTGACACCCGCTTGGACCGCTAAGTTATCGGGCGAGCAGGGCTATCGCAGCGCCGTCTGGGTGGCCAATCGCCAAGACCTGGGTCCAGCCGCCGCAGGGGGCGATGTCGACTCGAAATTGCAAACGGCCGTCCAACAGGCGGGCGGCAATGCGGGCGACATCTTCTGGCAGCTACCCGTCATGATTCCCGGCCTCGAGTACTCGTCAGATAAACTGATCGCCGAATGGCAGAAACGAACGGAAGGCAAGCTCGCGCCGTCACTGCTTAGCGTGCTCGTCCGGCAACTACGCACGTGGCGACCGAATATCGTGATTCTGGACCAGCCCGCAAAGAACGATGCGGCGGCCCAGTTATTGTTTGATGCGGCGCTCAAGGCGATCGATCAAGCGGCGGATTCCACGCGCTATACCGAGCAGCGCGAGTTCACCGGCCTGCCCGCCTGGAAAGTCGATCGCGTCTATCTGCAACTCGGTGCCGGCAGCGGGGGCGATGCCGTGCTAGATCTCGACGAATACCTGCCACGCCGTCGGATGTCTGTGCGACTGGCGGCCTCGTTCAGCGAAGCCTTGATGAGGAAGAGCGACACCATCGAGCCCAGTAAGGCTCGGCATGTTGCGTACCGTTGGATTGGTGTCGATGGACGCCCGGCGGCGGATGGAGCACTAAAACGAGATTTCTTCGCTGGCCTGTCCATTAGTCCCGCGTCTGACGCTCGACGTGAACTCGCCATGATTGATGAGACGGATCTGGCACGAATGCAGAAACTGGTGGAGCGACATCGCAACTTTCAGGCGATCGCCGATCGATCGCTCGACGATCCTCGCATGGCCGGTCAGATGATCGGACAGCTCGGCGGACTGGTACGAGACATGGATTCGCGGCAAGGGGCCGAACTGCTACGCGGTCTGGCCGATGAATACCGCGAACGCTCGCTGTTCGATCTCGTGGAAGCAACCAATGTCGAATTGATCAGGCGATACCCGCAAGAACCCGCGGCACTCGATGCGATGCGCTGGCTGTATCAATTTTGGATCAGCAGCGAAACGGCCTGGCAGCGGATGCGCCGAATGAAGAATGAAACAGTCCAGTCCACGGCCAATATCCAGGCCAACGCGAAACTGATTCAGCAGGCTGCCGACACCCTAACCAATGGCATGGGCGGCGTGAACACAGCGAATTACACGGAAGAAGCGCCCGCGATCAAGCAAACCACGCGACCCGGTCAACTGAATCGAGTCAACCTGCCGCAAGGTACCGACCGCGAGGTGCGGCAAGCCGGCCGCGGCAGCAACGCACCGCGGCAGACAACCATTCAGAATGAATGGCGAACCGGCGAGATGCGAGAGTGGCACAAACGCGCCGCCGAACTGGCGACTCAGCTAGAGATGCAGTCACCAGGTCTCTTTCGCACACCGGAAATTCAGTTCCCATTGGCGACTCTGCAGCGTTCGACAGGATCAATGGCCAAATCCGATACCGTCTTTCGAAGCTACCTCAGTCGTTCAGCCGATCCCGCGATCAAGTCGCTGGCCGAGCGTGAAGTCTGGTTGATGTTCGCGACGGCACAGACTCCACAGGCCATCGCCACTTGCCAGCGAACCGATTCGAAACCGCAGCTTGACGGCATCTTGGCCGACTCCTGCTGGGAGGCGGCCCGTGAAATCCGGCTGACGACCGAGGCACCCACCGACGAAATCAAGAACCCATCGGACCCGCAAGCCGCGATGATGATGTTGGCGTACGACTCCGAATTCCTGTACGTCGGGATCAGCGTCCCTCGACTGGAAGGAGCTTCGCTCGATCGACCGCAGCCGGGCCGTACGCGCGATGCCGATCTTGGCCAGCACGACCATGTCACGATCTGCCTGGATGTCGATCGCGACT
>DASYEA010000451.1:0-8372 GCA_036499265.1 Schlesneria sp.
AATAGCTGCGGCGGGAACGCTTCGTCCAATATAATTCCTGATCTCGGCAAGAAGCGAAAATGTGAATCGTTGATTCCGTCGATAACTGACTTAAGCCTGCGTTCGTAGCTGGAATGAAGCGCCGGATTGAGTTTTCCAACAAACTTTTCGTGCGCCTCTATCACCCATTCTCGATTCACTGTCTTATGGGCGAGGTCAGCGATGTATCTAATTAACTGCCCAGCGGTGTCTCTCTCCCTACCGCCAAGCTTCAGTTCGCAGGGCATAAGCGCCCCGTCGCTCCTAACGTAGATCAAATCCACGCGCTGATCCTCATCACCGGCTTTAGTTTCGGCAGAAACAAGCGAATAACCCCGTGAGGGGAAATTCTCCCAAAGAGCACAAAGTTGCATCAGGCCCTGCAGGTCATGGGTTTCATCCCAGCCAAGTTCAGCGAGAGGTACTCGCCGTGTGAGCTTCATGGGGAAATCCCATGCACCGAACGGATTGCGGCTGAATTGTATGAGTGGACCAAAGGAGAGTACTTGACGGATGCCGAAAATGTGCATAACAGACTTGCTCCAAAAACACGGTCGATTGTCGCTCGGCACTACATCCGGCGATCATCGTCCAACGGTGATTTCGATGTAACCTGCGAGTTCGCGATTCGCCGTGTATAATAGTCAAAGACTAATTCTTAGGAGTATACGATGCACGCTGAACCCCGACGTTTTGATCTTTTCAGTTATCTCCTTGATCAGATGAAGTACCAAGAGTTCGACGCGATCAAAGAGGGCCCGTCACGCAATCCTAGAATGCGGTGGATGCAGTATCGGCTGAACAAACAGACTCATCTGGTGTATTTTTGCAATCCCGACAAGCCAAGTCAGCTGGAGCAATTCGAAGCGGCCTTAACCCAATCTGACCATGCCCATTATGTCGATGTAGCTCCGGGGGCAACGCAACCAGAAATCAAGTGGGGAACCCTTCTGGCCTTTTTCAAAAAGGCACCCAAGGCTTGACTTCGGCCACCCCTCAAGCGCAGACACCGGCTGACGAGGTTTCTTCAAGTGCCACATCTCTCCGTCGATACCGATTCCAGTTGGCAAATAACCCGTCATGTTTCGCCGCCGCGCCACCTTTTTCAAATGCGGCGGGTTGGCCGGGGCTGGGCCAACGCGAAGCCCCGGCTAACCGTCGCATCTGCGAAGTGCTCCGGTAGCGGTTTACGTGGAACGACGCTCGGAATCCCTCCTCAAGGCTAGGGCTCGGAGCAACGCCAGAAATTGAGTGTTTCAGCACGTATGTCCGTATGTCCTGTTTTCGAAGGTTCAAGCAGCTCGCCGAATTCTCACCTGCTGTCAATCTCTCATAAACATATTCACTGAAATGCATTACTTCGAGCAGTTTTTGATAGACTCTCGTCGTTGCTGGGTATTGAATTCGGAGCAATCAATGATCTTTGTTGTGATTGATTCATGCGTCTTCCATAAGGTGTGGACGCAGAGTAGTACCGGTTGCGAAGTTGATCATCTCACTTCGCTTGGAAAGCTCGTCGATGAGGGAACGGTCAGCGTCGTTGTCCCTGAGGTGATCATCCTCGAGCTTCAAAGACAGTGGCGATCGTTTCACAGGAAGGTCAAGGACGATATTGCCAAGCGAAAAGCAAGCATAGTGTCCGCGTCCACGGCTCCAAAACAGGGAACATTTTGGAATGAAGTCGATAGCATAACCCCGGACATCGCTAAGTCTGTTGACGACTGGGAACCTCGCTTTCTACAGGCCTGCGAACAGCGTCAGAAACAAGTTGACGATTTCTTGAAGTCCACTCGCGTCAGATCGATTCCATTCACGCAGGAAATCATGTTCCAGGCAAAGCGCCTGATGATATCTGGCGCGATGCCGAAAACTGAACGAGCGGACCAAGATGCCTTCATCATTCAATCAATAATTCAGAGTCTGGAGGGCGATGCGAAAACTGGCGATTTCCTCTACTTCTGCTCGCAGAACATGAAAGACTTTACGGTCGAAATCGATTCGGGCCCAGCTTTGCGAATTGGAGTGCAGGAAAGACTACCAAAATCATCGTTCTTTAGTGACCTGAAGTCGTTGGTACTTGCTGCCCGCGAACATGTGCCACCACCTGAACCGGACGCAGCCAAAGTACAAGACGCTGAGGATCGTGAAGAGGCACTGCGCGAAACGCTGCAGTCAGGAATTAACGCTGGCTTCGGGTCTGGGTCTGGAAGAGGGTCTGGCTCTGGTTCTGGAGCAGGAGCTTCGTTTTCGCCAAACCTTGAATACAAATTTGCCGGGGCCGACCAGTTCAAGACGGTTCAAGATCTGCAATCCAAGTTGGCAGCCGCTGGCATGTTCGATCAACTGAAAACGATTCAGAGTATCCAAGACAAACTTGCCGGTGCCGGGATGTTCGACCAGCTCAAGACGGTTCAGGATCTGCAAACCAAGCTGGCAGCCGCCGGCGCATTCGATCAACTGAAAACGGTTCAGAGCATCCAAGACAAACTTGCCGGTGCCGGGGTGTTCGACCAACTCAAGGCGTATCAAGATCTGCAATCCAAGTTGGCCGCCGCTGGCGTGTTCGATCAACTGAAAACAGTTCAAGATTTGCAATCGAGACTGGCAACTGGTGGTTAGCCATCACGGCGGGGTGGCCGGGGCTGGACCAACGGGAAGCCCCGGTCGGTGGTCGATCGACTTTAGATAGCAAGTACCGCATAAACAAACCGGGGCTTCGCGAAACGCTCCAGCCCCGGCCACCCGTCCGCGGTCATACGTCGAAAAAACGGAGTGGCTCGATTGTCGATCGAGTGCAACGAGACTCAGCGGCTTGGCAGGAGCCGCGCCCTCCCAGAAAACGAACGCTCCGACTCGGTTGCGGATCGACGAGCCGTGGACATGCCAAAGCGGATACACCACGCAATCGTCATAACTTCTCAGCGGCAGGCTGCGGTCTTCCACGAACCATGACCCTGAACGAGGGGTCGCGAAAATTCGTCCCGCATAGTTCACCGCCGACAATCGTTTGTCGCAGGAATCAGGCAATCCCTCTCATCTGCCTGAAGCTTCACAAATCACATTGCCAAATGAACATCCGATACGTCACTCGTGAATCCGTGTCTCTGGCGTTCGTCGTTGTTGGGTGGTTCGCCGCGGTGGCGGGCGGTCTGCATTACTTCAACAACTACGAGACCACGCCGGGATCGACTAGTACTAGTTCAGACCGATGGCCGACCTCAGGCGCCGTCACGTTTGCACCCGGGCAAGTCAATCTCGTGGTCTTCGCTCATCCGCGATGTCCCTGTACTCGCGCCAGTTTAAATGAACTGAAGTCCCTTTTGAGAGACTGTCCCGCGCCGGTCTCGGCGAAAATTCTGTTCTGGGTTCCGCCCCAAGCGTCATCGGACTGGACATCATCCGACCTTTGGGAGCAGGCCAGAGCGATCGCCAATGTTCAATTGGTTGCCGACGAAGGGGGCCGGCACGCCCACGGCTTCGGTGCCACCACCTCGGGTCATTTGATGATCTTCGCGCCCGACGGAACCCGCCTCTACAGCGGCGGATTGACGACTGGCCGCGGCCGGTTGGGCAATCACTCCGGCTTGGCCGCGATTCGCACTCTCATCGTCCAACAACAGCCTTTGCCCGCCGAGACGGCGGTTTACGGATGCCCCCTCTTCAACTCTCCCACATTGTCTGAGAATGGAACCGAATTGTGTCAGAAGCCGCTCTGAAAGCTGTCGCGACTTCCAGCGCAGAAGATCTGTTTCGGAAGCATTGGGACACTGTGGCTCGGCAGACAGATCATCTGTTTGCGGGACTGCTCGTGTTCCAGTGGCTGGCCGCCATTGCCGTGGCGTTGTGGGTTTCGCCCATGACCTGGATCGGCGCGGCGAGCCAGACTCACATTCATGTCTGGATGGCCTGTCTGCTGGGTGCCGCCGTGATCAGCGTCCCGTTGATCCTGACGGCGATGCGTCCGGGTCAGATCATCACTCGCCATGCCTTGGCGATCGCCCAGATGCTGATGGGATCGTTGTTGATCCATCTTTCCGGTGGCCGTTCCGAAACCCATTTTCATGTGTTTGGATCACTCGCGTTCCTGGCCTTTTACCGTGACTGGCGAGTGTTAATTTCCGCATCGGCGGTGGTGGCGATCGACCACCTTGTTCGCGGGTTGTACTGGCCCCAATCCGTGTTCGGGACGGTCGATCCGGAACGCTGGCGCTGGCTGGAGCATGCTGGCTGGGTCGTGTTTGAAGACCTGTTCCTGATCCGCTCATGCATCCAGGGTGTGCGTGAGATGCGGCAGATCGCCGAACGCCAGTCGCGGTACCAGCAACTGTTCAACAACATCAATGATGCGGTCTTCGTATTCGGCCTGAACGAGCAGGGGGCCCCGACCAATTTTATCGAAGCGAATGATGTCGGCTGTCGCATGCTGGAGTACACCGAAGAGCAACTGTTGCAGCGGACGCCGCTGGACATCGAGCCCCCCGAGTGCGCTGATGCCACGCGACGATCATTCAAGAATTTTGGACTCGACGATCGATACGTTGTCGAGCGAACGTTGGTCTCGTCGACGGGACGACGTCTGGCTGTTGAAATCAGTGCTCAAGTGTTCCTGCTAGGTCAGCAGCGAGCCGTGCTGGCCACGATGCGAGACATCACCGAACGCAAGCGATGCCTGGATGAACTACAGCGTGCTAAAGAAGCCGCCGAAGCAGGTAGCCAGGCCAAGAGTGAGTTTCTGGCGAATATGAGCCACGAAATTCGGACCCCGATCAATGGCATTCTGGGAATGACGGAACTTGCCCTGGATACGGAGCTGACCTTTGAGCAGCGCGAGTACTTAGTTGCCGTCAAGCAATCGGTCGATTCGCTGTTGAATGTCATCAATGACATTCTCGACTTCTCCAAAATCGAAGCCGGGAAACTCGATCTGGATGTAGTCGATTTTGACCTGAGATCGGATATCGCCAACACCCTTAAGCCGTTGGCAATGAGGGCTGACGAGAAACAACTCGAACTGACCTGCCGTATCGCAGATGATGTCCCACAGATGCTGCTCGGCGATCCGACTCGACTGCGGCAGATCTTAATCAATCTCGTCGGCAACGCCTTGAAGTTCACAGAATTTGGCGAGATCGGAGTCGACATCAGTGTCGAATCGCAGGTGAACTCCGAAGCCACGTTATTGTTTAAGGTCTCTGACACGGGGATTGGCATTCCCGTCGAAAAGCAGCGGACAATCTTCGACGCCTTTTCACAAGCGGATACTTCGACGACCCGGCGGTATGGTGGGACTGGTCTGGGCCTGACAATCTCGATGAAACTCGTCGAGATGCTCGGCGGTCACATCTGGCTCGACAGTCAGCCTGGGCGAGGGAGCGTGTTCTACTTCACGTTGCAGTTTGGGATGCCACCCGAGTCCAAGGGACGCGGTCGATCCACACTGGGTTCCACGCTGGCAGGAGTGGATGTGCTGGTGGTCGATGACAATGCCACCAACCGGCGGATCCTGAAAGATACATTGGTGCGATGGGGCATGAAGCCAGTCGTTGTCGAGGGAGGATATCAGGCGTTGTCGGCATTGCGAGAGGCGACACAAGCCAATCGCCACTTCCGTCTGATTCTGCTCGATGGAATGATGCCGGACATGGACGGTTTCGAACTGGCCGCGCGAATCAATCAGGATTCGGAATTTTCGAAGTCGACGGTCATGATGCTGACCTCGCTAAATCAGCGAGGCGACGCTGCCCGCTGCCGCGATTTGGGAATTGCCAGCTACATCATCAAGCCGATCGTTCAAGATGAATTGCTGCACGCGATCCTGAAAGTGCTCGGCCTTTCGATTGACGAACGGCCGACACTACAGGCTTCGTCGGTACCAGCGATAACAGGTGAGTCCCAAGCATTGCGCATCCTGCTGGCCGAAGACAATCGCATCAATCAGCGACTGGCGGTTCGTTTGCTTGAAAAGAGGGGGCACCAGGTTGTCGTTGTCGCCAATGGCAAGGAAGCGGTCGAGGCCGTCGAGCAGCAGACCTTTGATGTCGTTCTGATGGACGTCCAGATGCCGGAGATGGGTGGTTTTGAAGCAACGGCGAAGATTCGCGAAGTTGAGCGAAAGACGGGCAACCGCCTGCCGATCATTGCTATGACCGCACATGCCATGAAGGGCGACCGCGAACGTTGTGTCGCCGCCGGCATGGACGACTACGTCGCCAAGCCGATTCGCCCCTTGGATCTATGGGCTGCGTTGGAAAAAGTCGCCGCGAGTTCGATAGCAGCCCATTCGATCGAGCCTCTGCAGCAGCCAGCGGTCGATCGAGCCATTCTGCTGGAACGCGTTGACGGTGATCTGTCGTTTCTTCAGGAACTGGTCGACGCTTTCATGGAAGATCTGCCAATGCGCCTGGACGATCTTCAGGACGCGATCTTTCGCCAGGACGCCGATGCCTTGAACAGAGCTGCCCACGCCTTCAAAGGCTCACTTGGCAATTTCGGCGAAAGCCCGGCCCTGGAAGCCGTGACCACGCTGGAGAATCTCTCGAGTGGAAACTTTGCCGAAGCAGAATCGACCTTCACCACTCTGCGAGCCTCAGTCATCGAACTCCATAACGCGCTCAATGACTTTCTTGCCAAAGAAGCAGATTCGCCGAATCCATGGAGTCCAGACTGCGGCAGTCCGCTCATCCGCGATGGACAGAACTCTGAGTTGGCTGGCAGTGCGAACGAATGATGCGCATCGGAACGACTTCACGTTGTTGACGATTCGGTAAGTCTGATTGGACAACCGGCGGCAGGGTTGCTGCGACTTGTTCGTCATGACTATCTTGTCCGCGTGGGCACTTTCATTTAGACAAGCCAAAGCCAACCACGGAAGCTTGACCGATGCGTGAGTTCTTTCGGGGATGGAGACGAAAGGTTGGGTGCGTGACTCTGGCCCTGGCGTGCATTGTCACGTCGCTGTGGGTGAGAAGCCTGTCTCGTGCGGACGATGTTTTCCTCCCGTTCGGGGACCAGGCGACAATCCAATTGATCTCTCAGAAATCAACTTTGACGGTGAGGAAGTTCGTTTCTCGCTTCCGAGTGGGAACCGCGAAGGTCGGGCCAGACCGAATCCTGTTATTGGGAGTTTTCCCTCCCACCAAAAGTAGTACGGGTAACGTCGCCCTCAGCGCTGATGAACGTAATCGATCACAACTCGGGACTCCGTATGCTTGGAAATTTAAGGTGTGCGGCGTGGGTCTTGCGACGTATGAGGATCACCAAAGGCCCCTGCGCGTTGTAATCTTTACGATTCCCTATTGGTCGATTGCCATCCCGCTGACCCTGCTCTCCGCCTACCTGATTCTCTGGAAGCCACGGAAGCAAAAATGATGCAGTTTACGAATCGATATGGTGTTCGCATCGCGGCTGGACTGGTGCTGTTGATTGGCGTTTTCTATGCCATGTCGCTGTGGATGCCTGTGTTGAGCGAGAGACGCGCCGTCCGCGAAATGACTGAAGCAGGCGGACATGTCCGGCTCGCCAATTATGGTCCTTCATGGTTGCAAGCACGCTTTGACATGCCATGGCTCCGTGTTTGCGGTGTCGAACTCAGCAATCGGAAGCCCGTTGATAAGCAGTTGCTGCTGCTCAGCCGCTTTCGCCATTTGAGTATGATTGACGTTGGTGACGCGACATTGTCGGACAAGGATTGGGCGACAATTGGCCGATTTCCCGGGATCATCAGAGTCGACTTCCACGGTAACGACATCACAGACGCGGATCTGGAACGACTGAAGCCGCTGCCGAGCCTGGTCTGGGTCGTGCTTCACGACACGAGTACCACAGTGAAGGGACGCGATGAACTCCGCAAAGCTTTACCCAAATGTACGATCATGCCGAGTCCCTAGTCACGGCTACGCCTTATTTTCCTCTTCAATTCGAAGCTTTCTAGCAGCGGAGACCATGTTGGTGAGGGCAGGGATCACCTCTTCCCACTGACGTGTCTTCAAGCCGCAGTCGGGATTGACCCATAACCGTTCCGACGGAATCCGCTCGGCCGCTTTGTTCATTAAGGCGATGATGTGCTCTTCGCTGGAAATGTTGGGCGAATGGATATCGTAGACCCCGGGCCCGATCTGGTTGGGGTATTTGAAGGTCTTAAACACCTCTAACAATTCCATATCGGAACGAGATGTTTCGATGGTGATCGCATCCGCGTTTTGTTAAGTCAGCAAGTCGTGGATTACCTGACCGTGAACATCAGTCAGACGAAAATCGCGGCCGGCGTAGCGGTATGTCAGCTTCTCGTGATCGATGCCCAGCAGATGCAGCAATGTGGCGTGCAGGTCGTGGACTGAGACTCGGTTTTCGACGGC
>DASYEA010000452.1:0-7658 GCA_036499265.1 Schlesneria sp.
GATGAATATTCTGCCAGAATATCCGCGGCAGTAATGGATCTCTTTCCCCTCTCACGAGTACTTCGAACATGAATCGAATGACATTCCGAGAGGGATTCAGTTTTCCTAACAGGATGACTTGCTGAAGCAGTACTCGCGGATCATCTTCCTTGAGCGATGACCAGTCATCTATTTCATCAACCTCTTGTTGAAGCATTTGTCTTCCAATGGGAGAGTTGCCCGCAACTCGAAGATGCAATGCACGGAGTGCGGGTGATTCTCCAACGAAACGCCCATCATATGGAAGTGCGGCTACGACGCAGGACGCGTGAAATCGTCGCAGTTCCTGATTGGCCGCGCGAAACTCGAATGGTGTGAGGCCATACACAAAGTTTGTCAGCCTTTGCTTGTCTGGCTCAGCAAGCCGTTCTTGTAACAACCGTGTCGCCGTCCAGCGTATGAAATCGTTCTTCGCGCCTAAGCGATCAGTCAACTGGGCATCTGTCTCCTTCGCCAGATCAAAGTCCTTCGGCACTCGCGGCGTGTCCTTGTATCGCACCCGATAGAGCCGGCCTTTGAGGCGGTCGATGCCGGCGGGGTCTCGGTTGGCGTCTTGGTAGCAGTGAAAGCGGTCGTACCAGTCGAGGACGTAGAGGCTGCCGTCGGGGCCGGTTTTTTGGACGACGGGCATGAACCAGGCGTCGTTGGCGGTGAGGAAGTCGGGTTCGCCGATTCCTTTGTAAGTGGAGCCGTCGCGTTCGACTCGATCGACGTTCAGGCAACCGCCGTGGATGTTGCCCATGTAGAGTTTGTTGCGATATTGCTCGGGATAGGCGTCACTGTCGAAGTAGTGAATGCCGCAGTAGGCCGCCTTCTGGTGCTTGTGTTTGACGATCGATTCGATTTTCCACGTGAACGGCGGATACGGGCCGCCCTGCCGGTGGTAATAGCCGGTCTCAGCTAGATGCCACAGGTGATCGATCACGCAGGCACTAACGAATGCTTCGCCCTCGTTGTTGAACGCGATTCCCCACGGATTGCTCGTTCCTTCGCAGAAGACCTGGAACTCGCGAGTCCTCGGGTGGATGCGGAACATGGCACACGTCAGCGGCCAGCCTTTGTGATCCTCTTTGTAGTTCGGGTTGGTCTTGGGGTACTTCACGTGCGAGTAGTTGAAGACGCCGTTCAGACCGTACAGCCAGCCGTCCGGGCCCCAGGTCAAGGAGTTGGGGAGCTCATGAGTATCCGCGCGGCCGAAGCCGGTGACGACGACCTCCTGCTTGTCTGCCTTGCCGTCGCCGTCGGTGTCCTGCACGAACAGGATGTCGGGCGCGTTCACCACCCAGACGCCGCCATGTCCCACGGCGATGCCGCTCGGAATGTTCAGGCCATCCAGGAAGACAGTGAACTTTGCCATCCGGCCGTCGCCGTCTGTGTCCTCCAGAATCTTAACGCGATCCTTCCCCGGCCCCGGTTCGCGACGAGGGTATTCGAGCGACTCGGTGACCCAGAACCGGCCTCGTTCGTCGATCGCCATCGCCACGGGATTCACGATGTCGGGCTCGGCCGCGACGACCTCGACCGTGAATCCTTCGGGGACGGTCATCAACTTCGCAGCGGTCTCGGGATCACGCGGATCATTTGGCGGCTTGTCTTGAGCATGAGGGATCACCGGCTTCGGCTGCTGAGCCGCCAGCGGATTTGTCAGGGTAAGTAGACCGAGGAGAACGAACAAACGCGCAGACAGCCGCATGTTGACAATTCCAGAAGAAGCGCGAGGGGATGAGCTAGTCGGAAGCGAATCATGGTAACCAATCCGGTCCGCGGTGGCTCCGCGGCGCGTGAACTCATTTTCTTGAGCCGGACCCCAGAGCACCTTGCCAGTACGGCCTAGCATATAGGTGATTACAGCTTCCCGTCACGGACATCCGCCAACAATCGTTCGAGATTATCCACGAGCAGCAGTCGATCACGAGTTTCGAACTGGTGAAGCAGGCGGCCGCTGAAGTCGCCCTCATAAATGAGAAGGCGATACTGTCCTTCTGCGAGATTCCCCTCGGGATACCAGCCGACATCGAGCAGTCGATGCGATTGCGGATGTACCATCTGGAGCAAGTCTTCCTTGAAGACCCACGAGCGATCTTCGTCAGCCATCCGTTCCTCATCCGGATCGACTTCCCACAGGCCGTCGTTATAAGTCACTTGCCATCCACTCGGGATTCGCAACGGTTGAAGACGCGGTTGCATAACAGATCCATCCTTTCGACTGAGCGAATCCACGAGGAACGCTTGCTGTAGCCACGTGAGTGTACAGCTTACAACTTCTGCTGGCCCTTCGTCTCGATCGTTGTTCTCGTGTTCGGTAGTCTATGGGGATTCAGTGACGACCTGGAGAGAAGAGGTAGACACGGATTGACACGGACGAACACGGAGGGGATGGGGAGGCTGTTAAGGGGCTTCTGGAGCGCCAATTCATTTGGATGCGTGGAATCTCTGTTGGCTTACTTCTCGCTGAGCGAGAAGGTTACATGAAAGGCAACGGCACACGGAGTGTGCCTTCTACTTTGGTTCACTGGGGCGGAAGACCGGGACTTGGAATTCGACTTTGAAGCGGATGGAGGGATCTTCGGACGTGGCACGCAGGGTCCACTGGATCGTGCCGTCGTCCGCTTCGCCGGTTGGTCGGCTGCTGGCGGGGACTTCGAATCGGACGGGGATCGACGTGCCTCCGTCTCCCCAAGTGTCGGTTTGTTGATTGGAGACGGACTGCTCGCGACGTAAGACTTCGTGCAGCTTGGTATCTTCGCCATCGGAGACTTTGTTCTGGCAGAGTAGCAGCACCTGGAACTGGTCACACTCGACGGGCCGACTGGTTTCGATCACGCCGGACAGTTCACTGCCGATGACACCTTTGGGAGTCGTCATCCGGAAGACGCAACGACCATATTTTCGATCACGCAGCAGCATCCGGATCGAGACGACGATCAGGATCGCGCCTATCACCGGAAGTGGCATGGCCCATAAGGCTGACAAGTTTCCGCGAGCAATCTGCGGTGGCAACAGCCACCAGAGCGGTGCCGTCATGACGTTCCAAAAGAGTGCGAAGACGGCCATGGCGAAAAACCAATGTTTGCTGGTGACTTCGATTTCATTGGCAGCCCAGTCGTCTCGCCAGAACCACGGCTGATCTGGATATTCAACGGCCAAAGCGGATCGTCGGCGTTCCGTTCGTCCGACAACGATGCACCCCACCAACACGCCGAGACCGAATCCGCCGAAGATCAACACGAACAGGTCGTAGAAGGCAATCATTTCCCAACGCAGATCGCGATAGAGAATCGATTGATCCGGTTGAGCGGGATTCACGAAGCAGCGAAATGGCTGACCGTTGGTCTGATGAGCTTTCAGCTCGGCATGCACCCGCTGGTGAAAGTTGCCGACATTGTCGCTGCCGGTCGACAGGCTGACTCGCGAACCCTGACGCTTCTGGCCGTCGAATTCATATTGATATTCGGCGATCGCCTTGTAGGTCGCCCCTTCGTCATGCTGCACCTGCAAATCGGCTTTCGTGATCACCGCAGGAGTCTGGATCCAGCGCTGCATCGCCTGGTGTTCTACGAACGTGCGAATGATCTCGTACCCCATGAAGAGGCCGACCGAAGCGAACGGGATCGCGAAGAATGCAGCACAACCGAATCCGAGCACGGAAGGCTTCTTCGGTGTTTTCGATTTTGGCACGGAGTATTCCGACTCTGGCTCAACTACAGCTCGAAACCATTGTTTTCGTCAATCAGACAGCGTTCGATCTTCATTAACGAAGATTTGATTACAACGGATCAAGAGCAGCGCGAGCCCCTGACTCATTTTCGCTGACAGCAACCTAACTCGATAGATCAATCGTCGATAGTACGGCACTGCTGTGCATTGCATTCTAGTCATGAACAACATTTGATATAAGCGTTTACTGAATTTTAACAACTTTGACCGACTGCACATCCCTGATGGAGCGCTCTGCCATGAATGAGCCCGCACCGGCACCGCCAGCAATAGTCGATAGGCCAGTTCGAAAACGCTCGCCCGTTGAACGGACCGTTACATGGGGCGGAATCCTGCTGTTGCTGCTCATGACATTCGTGGAATGGCAGTCCATGCGAGGATACGGGCACACATTTGACGGAGTTGCTACCGCCCTAGACCGTGGATCGTTCCCCATGGAGGACCTGTCAAAGTACAAACAAGGATTTGTCAGCAGCAGCGAAACGCAACGTGGTAACAATCGCCTGCTGACATTGTGGTGGCCTAGTTTATTCAAATCTTACCGCCTGCAATTGCAGGTCGAGTCAAATAACCGCATCACAGCGATCGACACGGCCAACATGTCGATCACGCCTGTCGCTGGTTCCGCACGACAACCAGATCCGGTATCGCCTCCCGGAGGGAGTGACAATGTCTTCTTGCTGAAACTGGCGGATAACACGGGCTCGTCAAGACCCCTGGCGGCGGAATTGATCCGTCAGGGATTTTTCATCGCGGCCGAGCGTGAATTCGGCCTGACGATATACGATCGGACAATTGGCGATACCATTCCCCAGGGAGAAACACCGGGAAAGTCATTTTCACTTGCCGTGTCGACAACTCAACACGACAAGATGCTCAACTTCCACGTGAGTCTGATTCGCATCTCTACTGGTGTTCTTGTCACACCACAGCCAGTCAAGTTGCAAACCCCGGAAGAAAACTGGGTTGAGGGCTTGGTCGACCAAGTCGAATCAGCGACGCACACTTCATTTGCCGAAGCGTTCGAACAGGCGGGATATAAAAGGTCGGCTAGAGCCACAAAAGTCGAATCACAGCCCGCACTATTGCATGATCGATTGGACTTTGTCACGCAGTTCGCGAGGGTTCGGCAACTTCACGAGCGGTTACGCATGGATGGTGACTCACCGGTGCTGCTGGGCGACCTCGTTCGCGCCTACGCGAATCTCGGAAGCGTGTGCGATTTCCATTGGAGTGCTTCGTCTCGAGTTTTTAAGGCCAGAGCGCTGCTGTATGCGGAGAGACTAGTTGGCAAAACGGGTGAGACACCTTTCTCGCTGGCCCATCGTGCCTATGCCCGCGCATTAAGTGGTCGACATGGTACGGCCTTAGCTGCTGTTTCGTCGGCGAAGTCAGCCCAGGGGCAAGCTGCCCCCGATTGGCTGGAATTGATTGACGCTTACTGCAATCACAAGCCCGCAGTACTTGATGGCATTGGCGGCGCCCAGCGGGAATTGGCCTACTATCTGCGAATGAGAATGACGGATCGACCCAGCGACGAAGCACGTGCGCTGCAAGTGTCAAACCAATACTTATCAGTCAACCCGGCGTGCTGTCGAGCCGTGGACTGGCTTGCCGAAATGCCAGGCCTGGGCCCTCAACGAATGACGATTGAAACTGGTTTTGCAAAGCTATGGCCAGAGGTCTACAGCCGACTGACGCAAGTTTCAGATCTTCCTGCAGACGTTAAAAAAATAGCGGCAACTGCGATGAAAGCGGGGTCGAGTCCGCAGCAGGAATATGCCAGCCGCACTGAGCTGGTTCGACTGCTTAGACATACCGCGTCCAACACTGGAGCCACCAATGGCCCCACCTGGGGAGTACTCGCGGAGCTAATCCACGACGTCACATTCGTTCAAGCGTGGCGAACTTTGAGACTTGAGGCGGATACGCTGGGAATCAATGCAGACCCTTCTCTGAAAAAGATCAGACCGCTTGTCAAAGATCATCGACTGGGAAAGTTTCTGGAGAATTTCGGCAGCGATCGCGAGAACGCACGTAAGGCGATGGGGGAATTGATGGCCTCCTTCGAGTGGAATCGAATGAATACGAACGCCTTTTGGATCTGCACTCGAGTTGGCCAGTTGCTGTCGGCGGAAACTGCGTCTCGCGCAACGCGGCGGACGATGGATCTTGCCGACCCGTTCTACGAAGACATCGCACGAGTCCATGCCAATTGGCCCGGCTATCACGAAACCTACAAGCTGATTGACATTAGTCCCGAATGGCCGCAATCCGCGGCATTGTCGATCGCAACAGACTGGGAGAACGTGAAGACCAGGTCAAAAGAGTGGCAAGAGAAGTTTAGTGATGATCCGTGTGTGTTGAACCAATTGGCTTGGAAACTGAAAGATGAGCAGCCAGACGATGCGATTCGTTACATCAAAAAATCGATCCGGATCGTACCAACAATTGCGTCTCACCGGACGTTAGCAGAGATCTACAAGAATGAGGGCGAAACCGCGCTGTGGCGCGCGACTTTGACTGCTGCGCTGAAATTGCCGAGCTTTGGTCTCGAGGAGAACAACCTGCACAGCAGCCTGGCCTACGACAACATGCGCCGCAAAGAGTGGAATCAGGCCTGGCCCCATGCGATTGCTGCAGCAGAGGGTTATTCCGCGCATGGCTTGATGACTGCCGCGCAAGCGGCCGAGGGGCTGCAGGATTGGAAGAAGGCTGAAGCCTACGTCCGCGCGTGTGCGGAACGATACTCGACCTCCGCAGATCAATGGTATTTCTGGTGCGTCCGTACCGGTCGCGGAAATATGAAGCAAGCCAAGTCATTGGCGGAACAGTCTTGGAAAACCGCTAATGAATCGCGCAGTGGCCAAATGTGGCAAATCGCCACTGGTCACATCGTAGCTAGGAAAATCGGCGAGGCCCGCACGGTGTTCGAAGCGAATGTCAAACGTCACGGCAACCTGGCGTCGATGGCATTCGCGGCATTGCTGGCAGACCAGGAGCACGACACCGCCGCATGTGATGAATGGTTCAAGAAGCTCGCCAGTAAGTGGAACGCCGAGAATCCCTATCCAGAATTTTCGAACTTGGCACAAGGTGTTATCAGTGGCGAAGCGCGAGGACGTTGGAACCCTCATAATTTTGAACACATCATCGCTACGGCGGCGGAAAGCGAAGTCCCCTATTTGAACTATCTGGCTGGAGTACTTTTAATTCAACATGGCGAACAAGCGCTGGGACGAGAATACTTGAAACAAGCAGCATCGGCGTTTGATGTATTTAGCCTCGCATGCATCCTAGCCACTGACGCTTTGCGCAAAGAAGGGATCGCGATCCCGGAAAATCGGTCGCACGAATGGCCTGACGACATTGCCAAGGCGGCATGGCTTCTTCGACGAGCAACAACTGCGCAAGGGCAAGGTAACCCGAAAAGAGCACTGGCCCTGTTCGATCAAGCACTGAAAGAGAAACCGAATTTCCTGACGGGCCTGAACGCTCGTGGCGATTTTTACTTTGAACTCGAACAACACTCCGATGCCATTGCAGACTATGAGGCGGCAATTGCGGTTGACCCCGACAGCTATATCTCTCATCTCAACCTGGCTTGGATTCTTGCTTCAGGGGAGAGTGCGGAACATCGCAACGGTGAAAAAGCACTGATTCACGCGGAACGTGCGGTAGCACTGCGCCAATTCGACGTGTGGACGAGTGAAGTCGTTCTGGCAGCAGCGCATGCCGAATGCGGTCACTTCGACGAGGCAATCAAGCATGAAAAGCGAGCGAGCGCTCTGCCAGAATGTGATCTCTCAGAACCACGTTTGGCATCCTACATGAAGCGTGAGCCGTATCATCAGGTGTCGAAGAAAAATTCGACCACCCAGGAGCCAACACCCTAGTTTGCT
>DASYEA010000453.1:0-10083 GCA_036499265.1 Schlesneria sp.
TGGCATCCGTGCCCATGAGGGTCTCCTGAAACAGAACTCTGATCAGTCAAGATCAGATTCTCCCTCAAATCAGAAAACACATCAAATCCAAGTTGGGAAACCACTAGCAGCACCTCGAAGATGATGGCAAACATCGCAACCAAAGTTCGAAACACGTGAGTGGGCCGCAGCACGTGCATGATTTCTTTGCCCGTTTCATCACACACGGCGTATCGAGTGTTAATCGACAGCAGCTTCTGATGCAGCAGGAACTTGTCCCGCTGAAATGCCGGATCCAAGGTCGAGTCCAGCGGGAAGTCGACGATTAATTCTTCGGTTGGGCGAAGATCGATGACCGTGTCGCATTCGCTGCACCGCACCTTGCGACCGGCAAATTCATCCTTAACCTGAAATTTCGCCTCGCACCCCGAGCAAGTCACGGCGATTGACATTTACTTCCCGATTTCATGATTGGTAAGGGATAATTCCTGCAGATTTGGTGACCATTGGACTTCAAGCGACAATCCGGGGTCAAGCGACGCTCGGGTCCCCGAAAGATAACGAAGAACCTGTTGCTCATCAGCCGATCTTTATGATAAGCTGAAGTGCTCACCGAAACTGACTCCCGCCGCCCTGAACCACCCATTCGCAACCCCCTCGCGACCTTGGTCGTACTGATTTGAGGATTCCGCCGATGCTGACCATTTTTGGAAAGGCTCATCGTCAAGGAGGATTTTGTGACGGTGTTTCGCGTCGAGACTTTCTGACGATCGGTGGATCAGTTCTTGCGGGCGGATTGACGCTGCCGAAACTGCTGGCTGCGGAAGCTTCTGCTGGTCAGCGAAAATCGCACAAAGCGATCATCAACGTCTTCCTGCCGGGCGGACCTCCCCATATCGATATGTGGGACTTAAAGCCGAACGCGCCGACGGAAATCCGTGGTGAGTTCAATCCGATCCAGACGAATGTCCCCGGCTTGGAAATCTGCGAGCACTTCCCGCGCATCGCCAAGATGATGGACAAGTTTGCGGTCATCCGTTCGCTGGTCGGTTGCAGTGGCGATCACGACGCTTATCAGTGCATGACCGGCCGCAAGAAGAGCGACCGCAAACCACCAGGTGGCTGGCCATCAATGGGAGCCTGGGTGTCGAAGTACAAGGGACAAGTCAATAAGGCGATCCCGCCAAATTTGTCGTTGATGTACCGCTGCGGCAACCGCACCTGGGGCGAACCTGGCGATGGCGGTTTCCTGGGCATGTCGCATACCCCATTCGGTCTGGTCGGAGGACGCGAAAACAATCTCAAGTCGGACAACATGACCCTGCAAGGGATCACGTTGGATCGACTGCAGGATCGCGGCCAGTTGCTGCAATCGCTGGACGGATTCAAGCGCGAAGCGGATCTGACGGGGTCGATGGGGGGCATGGATTCGTTCCACGATCAAGCCGTCGGCATCCTGACATCGACTACGCTGGCTGATGCGCTTGATCTGTCAAAGGAAGATCCTGAAGTCGTCGCGCGCTATGGTGTCGACGATATCGAATTCGAACGCGATGGTGCACCGCGCATGGTGCGTAACTTCTGCATCGCGCGTCGACTGGTCGAAGCGGGCGCTCGCGTCGTCACGATGAACTTCACTCGCTGGGACTGGCACGGTCCCGATGGGATGAATTTCGTGCAAGGTCGCAAGGACATGCCGCTGCTCGACCAGGGGTTGTCTGCGTTGGTCACTGACCTGCACGAACGCGGCATGCAGGACGACGTCTCGGTTGTCGTCTGGGGCGAATTCGGGCGCACGCCGCGCATCAACAAAGACGCCAGCCGCGATCACTGGCCACAAGTGTCGTGTGCGATGCTGGCTGGCGGTGGCATGAAGATGGGGCAGGCGATCGGCTCCACGAATCGACTTGGCGAATACGCCGTCGATCGTCCGGTCCAGTTCCAGGAAGTCTTCGCGACTCTGTACACGAAGATGGGCCTCGACGTGGGCCAGATCCGAGCCTTCGACGACAGCGGCGTTCCACAGTACTTGGTCGATTCGGGCATCGCGCCGATTCGCGAGTTGATGTAAGCTTGGGTTGTCATAATCAACAAGATGCAGGTGAGCCGCGCTGCATCAGCACGCGGACTCTTCGGCGGCCAATCGGTCATGGGTTCGCAACGCTTCCGACTCCTGCGCCTGTTGTTGAATTGTCGCTATCTGGTGGTGAGGGACTGTTCGCCGCTTTTTCCTGGGCCGTCGGCAGCGCGTAGACGGCGAGTAACGCTGGCAGGATGATCAGGTCGCCGATCATCGCGGTGAGCATAGTCAGGACTCCCATGCTGGCGAAAATGCGCTGATCTCGCATGTCGCTGAACGTGACGGTGGTGAATCCGACGACTAGGACCATCGTGGTCATCAGCATTGATGTCCCCACTGCCTGGAACGTATTGCGGATCGCTTCCTTGCGACTGGCCGAACGTGGCAGTTCTTCCTGGAATCGAGTCAGAAAGTGGATCGTGTCGTCAACGGCGATTCCCAGGCAGATCGTGAAGCTGCAGACGGTCACGATTTCCAGCGGCTGGTCTGTAAAGAACATCCAGGTGGCGCAGATCACTAGCGGGAAGATGTTGGGGATCATCGCGATCAGCCCTAACCGCACCGAACGGAACACCAGTCCGAGAATGCAGATGATGATGAAGGTTTCGCTTCCCAGGCTGGAACCCAGGTCAACGACGATGCGATACAGGTCTCGCCAGCGATGGATTGCTGATCCAGCTAACGACAAACTGAACTCTGGATGTTGCCTGACGATCTCTTTCAATCCGGCTTCAATGCGATGAAATACGGAGTCGTATCGCGCGATCCCAATGTCCAGCACGCGGAAGTTGACCGTCGCAAACTGATCTTCCGGCTTGTAGAAGGCTCGCTTCAGCGGAGGCGGCAAGAGTTCGATCATCGACGCTCGCTCTTCGGTGGGACTATCACCGGGAAGCGCGTCCAACAGGCTTCGGATCGAGATCGACGTGCCGATCAACGGTTCGGACTTCAGCAGGTCATCAACCTGCGTCACCACCTTTAAGACTTCGGCGGAATCGGACGGCACTTTTGCTGACCAGCCAATCTGGACCTCGGAGAACTCCAGGCCTCCGAGCGCCTTGTCCATCTGATGCAGTGCTTTTGTCGCTTCAGCATTTTCGGGCAGGAAGCTGGACCGTCGTTCATCCGGTCGAAGTTGGAGCGCAATGGCCGCACAGACCAAGGTCACGGCAATCCCTGCCCACGCGACGGGCTTGGGTCGCCGCAGGACAAGATCGACGAGCGAGATTACGCGATGCAGGTGGCGCTCGATGAAGCCTTCCTGTTGCTCGATCGGTTCCAATCGCATTCCGAGGATTTTGTAGCGGAGGCTTTTTCTCAGCAGCTTCGCGGGCCGCGACAGGTAGGCCAGCGGGATGACCGTGAGGATGGCGAGCACGGTGAGAATAACTCCCAGCACGCAACTCCAGCCAAATTCGCGGACGATTTCGTGCTGCGCTAGCGACAGCGACCAGAAGCCGATGCTGGTCGTGATGGCCGTGAGGAAGCACGCAAGGCCCACTTCCTCCAGGCCGGCTCGGGCGGCGTCTTTGTCGCTCATCCCTGCCGCGTGGAACCGTCTGATCTGCACCATCATATGGACGCCGTCGGCGAGTCCCACCAAGCTTAGCAAGACTGGCAAGACGACATCATTGAACGGGTTATCCTGCATGTTGAAGAAGTTCAGGAAGCCGATCGTCCAGAAGATGCCGAGCGCCGGCCCCATCGACAGGATCACGACCGAGACGACGCCGCGAAAGAGGATCGCGGCCATGATCAGCACGACACCGTATCCGATCACGCGAAACTTGATGTTGTTTCGCTCGTGCGTCTGCATCATCGTCAGGCGAATCGGGACATTGCCGGTGACACCGACAGTGAACTTCACGTCGGGATACTCGGCCAAGGCCGCTTCGGCAGTCTTTCTCAGGTTGACCATACAGTCATCGTCACTGGTGATGTACAGCCAATCGAAGTTGACCGTGACGATCAGCGTCCGGCCGTCGACCGACATCAGTTGCCCCTTCACCAATGGATGGCGCAGGGCATGATCCTTCGCGGCAGCGAAACGAGCGAGCGATGCGTCTGATTTCGGAAAGAGCGGCTCGCGCAGGCCGAAAATATTGAGAACTGGAACGCGGTCCATCCACAGGACACGGCTCACATAGGGGACCGCTTCCAGCGTTTCGATCATGTGCCGCAGAGCCTTCGCACCCGAAGGCGTAAACACATCGTTCGATTCGATCACCAGGATCGCGTCGGACCGAGTCAGATCCAGAGCTTGAACATTGGGTCGCGGTTTACGCGGCGCGGCAGGAGCGTCAGCGATCGGTGCGACCGGAGGTGCGGCCACCGGAATCGGTGGAGGCTGAAAGAAGTTTCTGACTCGTTCTGGAGCGATGTAGCCAACAGTGGCGATCGAACTCATCACAAACAGAAACAGGTAAGCCCAGGCGGGGCGATCGACAATCCAAGCGGTTGAACGGCCGAAGCGATGAGAAATAGACAAACGGACCCTCTCATCACCTTGTTGGGAAAATTGTCTTCAGTCGCGCGGGGCGTTGCCCACGCGGTTAAACGAAGGACTAGCGTTTTCGATGTTCCGCTGCGGATTGAATTTCTTCACGACTCAACTTGCCATCGCGGTTCGAATCAAACTCGTGGAAGCCAAACCGGCGGAAGCCGAGAGGCGTTTCCTTTGATTCCACGATGCCGTCGCCGTTCTTGTCGAACCGCTTGAAGAAGTCGGTGACGAACTTGTCGTCTGATTCGCGTTGGTTGTTTTCGGATCCTGTGTGAACGATCAGTTTTTGCTTGTTTCGTTGCGGTTCTTCTTCAACGGCTCCGTCGTGGGGGACAGCGACTTCGAAAAACGCGATCGACATCTCTTCCCAAGTCTGATCCCCCCACGTCACCGACTGCGACGGATCGGGATTTGACGGGTTCTGTTTGGAATTGTCGAACCGCGTCGTGAACTCCAGCTTGTCAATCGATTCCAGTTTCAATGGCTTCGACAGTTCGTAGACATGCTGCCAGTTGAAGTCATACCTCGGCACATCGAGCAAGGTTTCCGATTTGTCGCCTTGTCGGCTGGTGGCCTGAAAAGATTTTCCGCGGACGTGCATGTGAGGGATGATCGCGAGCAGTTCGGCTCGTTTCGGGAACCAACCCACATTGCCATGGACTGGAAAGTCGGGGGCATACGGCGGGATTTCGAATTCCTGATCGATCCCCAGTAACGTCAAGACTTCGTGCGTCACCTTCGATTCGGGAATGAACGTCATTCCGAGTTGCGTCAGATCATCCTGCTCGATCCCGTTCGGTGTGTAATGCATCTGGAACACGAATTTCGATCCGGCGGGAACTCGGCGAGCATACCCTTCTGGCAGCATGAAGCTGCGTTGACCGGGGACATAGCCCGTCAGATAACCGACGCCTCGGACATCGGTTCCATCGGGTGTTCGCACGAAGACGATGGTGTGATGGACAGTCGGCCGGCTTCCCGGGATGACTTGCGCTCCTGAGACCCAGTGGTCCTCTTCAAAGTGAGGATCGACGACGAAGTACTGGTATTCGATGGTACCGGTCGCCGGGACATGAAACGGACGATCGCGCATCTTCATTACCAGGTCAGGTTCACGATTCAGCAGCCAGCCTGAAGAATACTCCTGTTTCGGCGGCAGGTCAGTCGCCTCGCCATAAGGCATGCCAGACTTGACCCAGTCGCGCAGCACCTGCTTGTCGGCCTCGGGCATGGAGCGAGCATTCTGGAAGTGACCGATGTTTGGATTGGCATTCCAAGGGGGCATGCGGCCGGAATTGATCGACTCCAGGATCGTGTCCCCCCAGCCAGTGATCTCGTTGTAGTCGGTTAATGAGAACGGGCCGATTTCACCCGGGCGATGACATTCGACGCAGTGTTGATTCAAGATCCGCGAGACTTGTTTGCAGAACGTATATTCGGAAGTGACCAGCGGTGTGCGGACTCGTCCGATGGAGCAACCAGAGGTCTCGGTCACAGCGACACGGACTGGCTTGCCAGCGAGCACCTCTTCCAACGCGATCCGCAGGTCCTGCCGAGTCGGTTGCGAACGTGTCACGCCGGGCAGGAACTGATCGTCGATTCGTCCGTGGTAGCGGATCGCGAGCGTCTGATCGAGCACAAACACTTCGACCATGTGCCGTGCGTTGAACTGGTCCGCGACCTTGTTGCCGGGATCTTTGAGAATGGGGAACGAGATCCCATACTCCTTCGTGAAGGCAGCGACCTCTTTTTGCGAATCTTGCGAGTTACTGTTCACGCCGATAAATCGAACGTTCTGCGCGGCGAATTCAGAAGCCAACTTATTCAACCGCGGCCCATACTGCCGGGCCATGGGACACTCGATCCCAAGGAAGCAGACGACGGTTAGTTGCTTCTTCGCTTGAGCAGCCACCTCGGTCACTTTTCCGTCGGCGTTGGTCAATCGAAAGCCGTAACTGGCCGGAGAGTTCGCCGACGAAACGACCTCGGCTGCAGATGCACAAGTCGTCAATACGACCAGGAACAGCGCGATTGCCAGCGGAAACCTACAAAAAGACATCTCAATACCGTTCTTATTGGGCGATGTGATCAACATCGCGACTCGGACAGAGCCCGCAGCGAACAACTCATTCTCCGACCCTCAGATTGAATGTCAATTCTGTTGATCAGCGAGTCGTGATGGGAATGAAGAGATTGACGTCGGCACCTTCCGCCGGGAGTCACTCGCGATAAGTACGCAAAAGTTGTGACAGGTGCGTGGGGTAAAACGCTGTCAAACATTCGTCTGTTGGGCGGCATCTCGTGCATCGCCTTCGGCGTCTACAAACTCATCATGAGTTGAGCTGACCCTTGGCCGCTGGCAGTCGTCTTGCTGCAATGAAGCGTCCGTGTGCTGATCAAGCATAGAGTTGGAACACAGGGATCGCGGCGAAGAAGCAGATGGACCACGGAAAACACGAAATGAAGACGGCTAAAAGTCAGCAGGGTTTCGTGTCTTGTTTTCCGTGTTATTCGCTGATGTTGGCTGCTTTGATAACCGGAACCAAAGCTCCGTCGAGCCGGAGCATTCCAAAGGGAGTCAGGCGGCTTCGGACTCGGCAATGCCGATCTCGCGATTGCGCGAGGTCAGCAAGTGGATGGCGGCGCTCAGGCCGTGCAGAGCTGAATCGAGTTGGCTGGTCTCGTGCAGGACGCGCAGGTTGTTCGAGAGCGAAGACTGTAGTTCCACCAAGCGTCCTTCGCCGCGTGCAATCGCATTCAACGATTGGAGCAGACCCGCGACATCTTCGCGGAACGCTGCGGCGCGTTCGATCACCGCCATCATCTGCGCGTTGCTCTTATCCTGCTTCAGGTCCATGATCGCGACGACCTGCCGCAAGCGATCTTCGTGAGTTTCTTCGTACGCCTGGTGAGTGGCGAACAGGCGTTCGAGCACTCCTTCCATCCGGCCCGCTTCCTGCAATTGGCGTTTGTCGAATCGTTCGAACAATGTCTCGAAACTTTGCGACCACAACTGCACCTGCTGTTGCAGTGTCTGTTCCATACGGGTCAGCGACTCTTGATTCGCCTGATCGATGACAGTCAGGAACGGAAGGATGTTGGGATCTTTGATCTCGAAGCGATGCAGGAGTTCGCTATCAACCAGTCGATCGGTTGACGCGACGAAGCTTTGATCGACGCGTTCACACAGGAAACTAAGAAACATCATCGTCATGGCGGTGGCCAGGGCGACGCTGGTCGTATTGAAGGCGGTCCCCATGCCAGCGACGATTTCGGGAAGCTTGGAGGACATGTCATCGAACGAGAAACTGCCGATGGCTCCGCCGAAGTGAACCACGGTTCCGAGGAATCCCAGGATCGGGGTGACCGCGATGACGAAGCGGATGACGGTGTACTTGCCGTGCAGTTCCTGATCGGCAAGATCTGCCAGATGTCGAATATGTTCGCGATAGTCATCAGCCGATCCCTTGTCGGCCACGAAACTCAGGGCGTGAACAATCCGCTTTCCGGGGTTCGATGCCAAAAGCCATGGGGGGTTCTGCAAGACGCCATCCAGCAGTTCGCGCGCTTTGCTGGCGGGTTCGCGGCCCGTTCGCGGTGGTAACCATTCATGGCGTGCCGCGAGAAGTTCACGTGGAAACGAGAGCAGCTTGAGCGTAACGTCGAACATGCCCCAGAAGAACAGCGTCACGATGACGTATTCGACGGCGTGTTCGGTGGTGTAATGAGCCAGCACAGTTTCCTGCATCGCCGGCTGAAACATGATGACGTAATAGACGATGCTGCTGGCGAGTCCCAGCATCAAAGCGGGGTCTGTTTTCAGGAACGAAAGAATATTTCCACGCCGCTTCATTCGCATCGCCTCTTGAGAGTGACTTGTGATCTGCTTGTCAGACCGTCGTCTTCGCGCGTTTTTTAGTCGAAGTTGAAATTGACGTCTATCAGAAAATCGAGAGGCCTACCAGCGGAAGTTTTGGTCGTGACAGAGACGAATTGTCGAACGCGACAGAGATGCTTCGACTTGTCAGTCGAAGGAGCGTTCGCTCGCAAGTGCCTGTTCCGTCAGCAGTTGCACGCCCGCAACTGTCTCGATGGGAAGATGAGCGAGGAGGATCTTGTCGAGCGGAGCAAGTCAGCTTGCCGATCGCATTTCTAACCATATCGACGTGAATCGCGTTGTTAGACGTTGGCGAATCGGGAGGTTCCGGTTTACATTCCACTGTCGCTCAGCAAGTTGGCGAGCTTCTCGAAACCCGTTCCTATGACATGAAGTCTGTTGAGCTAAAGTCCTTTCATCCGCAGGGATCGCATCATGCCGCTCAAAATGGCACCGCTGGAAGAGCCAGCAATCAATATGACGTCATTACTGGACATCATCCTGTTCCTGGTGATGTTCTTCATGATCGGGGCTCATTTCTCGGAGAACGAACAGACGACGGATATTCAGATTCCCAGCGCGATGGCGGCTACAACATTGTCGGGTGCGCCCGATGCAATTGTCGTCAACGTGGCCACCGATGGCCAGATGACTGTGAAGGGTGAGACCCAAACGCAGGATGGACTGATGCAATTGCTGACCACGGCACGGACGCAATTCCCCGGGCAAAGCGTCGTCATTCGAGGTGATGGCCGCTGCCAGTACCAGCAGGTCATGGACGCCTTGTCCATTTGCACAGAGGCTGGAATCCACAACGTCTCGGTCGCTCATCTGCCACGCAAGCCAAACTGAAGTTCTCAGCCGCCCTGGGGCTTCGGACTAACATAGCGACCCAAAAAACAGGATGTTACCACGCTGCGAGTATTGGCCTCTTTCAACTTTGCCCTCATCGTGGCGAGTCGCTTGGTGACGTCTGGCGGAAACTTTGGAATTGCCGAGCGTTGCAGCGCGCCGTGTCCGGCATGAGCTTTTGCCAAATTCCCTTCGCAATGGGCAAGACATCTGTCATCTGATTGAGTGTCTGATCAACAGCCCTTCGGCAGTCATCGTCAGCGCGAGAGGGACAGAGAATGGCAACCCGATGCGGCGACTACGTCATCCGGACCGCCTTCGACCTTTGTTCCGGCAATGGCTGCTCAGCATCTGCGATCGCAGTTAAGGTAAGACTTAGGAAGTACGACAAAACACCGCAGATGATTTTCCGCTGCGATCAGCTATCTGCATCCGGCATGATGTGCTTCCTGAAGAGGTTGTTGCTGGAGTCGCAGTCGGCTTACGGCAATGGAAGCACGAGTTCGCCACGACTGAATTTGAAGTCGTGAATTGCAGCATCTCCTTGATGCCGATCAGCTTTCCACTTGTTGGATCACTGGCCGAAATCGCCTGAACTTGAATTGACGCTGATGAGCGGCGAAGGACCGATAAGCTGGAGGAAATGGCCTTGCTATTGAAGTCTTGTCAATTTTCATGAAAGGTTTTATATCGCCGCGAGTATCTCTAATTGCGGGCTCAAACATTTAAGGTTGAATGAAAGGAAAGTGCGATGTCAACAAACCTGACCGATGAGATGTTGCCTTTAGTTCC